>NZ_JBHWGD010000099.1:0-24504 GCF_042733235.1 Kitasatospora sp. NPDC059722 | reverse complement strand
CGGACGCGCCGGTTCTGGCGGCCCTTGTTCTCCACCTTGGTGACGGTGATGCGGCCGATCTGGGGGGTGGTGGCGAAGTGGGTGGCCCCGGGGGCGGGGGGGGCGTGGGCGAGCGAGTGGGGCGCCCCGGGCCGGGGGGCGGTGCGGCCGGGCCGGGCCGCGGCGGCCTGCGCCGCGCCCGGCTGGGACAGCAGCGCGACCGTGGCCGCGGCTATCGCGGCCGCGGCCGTCCACGGACGTCGCGCTGCACGACGTGTGTTCACGGATTCTCTCCAGGAATGTCGGGTGATGGGGGTGACGCCGCAGGCGCCGATCCGCTCCGCGTCCGGAGCCGCACGAAGCGTAGAAGCCGTTCCGATCACCCGTCAGGAAGTGACCGCTAATGTCGCCAACTGTTCAGATTCGACCGAAAGTTCGGTGCGAGGACGGTAAGAGGCGGCCCAAAACGGGGGCGTCGGGGGGCGCCCGCGCGTAGGGTCCCCCGGCCGCCGGCCCGGATCGGCGCCGGACGGACTCCGGACGGGCCGCGGCCGGGCTCCGGGCCGGGCTCCGGACCGCGCGTGCAAGAAATTGGAGTTCCGGAGTCGTATTCGCTAGCGTTCCGAACGTGAGGCTGACCAAGAGCACCGACATCGCCCTCCGCATCGCCATGCGGCTGGCCGTCCTCGACGAGGCGGCGAACCCGACCACCCGCGAGGTGGCCGAGGCGGTCGGCGTGCCGTACACCCACGCGGCCAAGGTGGTCAGCCGGCTGCAGCACCTCGGCGTGGTCGAGGCGCGGCGCGGCCGGGGCGGGGGGCTGGTGCTCACCTTCGCCGGGCGGACCGGATCGCTCGGCCTGCTGCTCCGCGAACTGGAGGGGGTCGGCGACGTCGTCGGCTGCGAGGACGACCCGCCCTGCCCGCTGCGGGCCGCGTGCCGGCTGCGCGGGGCGCTGCGCACCGCGCAGGAGGCCTTCTTCGCAGCGCTCGACCCGCTCTGCATCGACGACCTGGTGGCCTCCCCCACCGGACCGGTGCTGCTGAGCCTCTCCGCCAGACCCGCCGACTGACCGACCCGCCCGCCGATCGCCGCCCCCTCGGGGCGCACTCCGGCGCGCCATTTAATATGCATATCAGATACCACTTTGGAGCGAGCCTGATGCTGTCCGCCAAGAACGCCGAGGTCGTCGAGGCCACCCTGCCCGTCGTGGGCGCCGCCATCGGCGACATCACCCCGCGGTTCTACGACCGGCTGTTCGCCGCCCACCCCGAGCTGCTGCGCGACGTGTTCAACCGGGGCAACCAGGCCAACGGCACCCAGCGCCAGGCCCTCGCCGGGTCGATAGCCGCCTTCGCCGGCACCCTCATCGCGCACCCCGACCAGCGGCCGGACGCCATGCTGGCCCGCATCGCGCACAAGCACGTGTCGATCGGCATCTCCAGCGACCAGTACAAGGTCGTCCGCGAGCACCTGTTCGCCGCCATCGTCGACGTGCTCGGCGAGGCCGTCACCCCCGAGGTGGCCACCGCCTGGGACGAGGTCTACTGGCTGATGGCCAACGCCCTCATCGCCATCGAGGACCGGCTGCGCGCCGAGGCCGCCGGCCCCGACGGCGACCCGGCCGACCTCTGGCGCCCGTACACCGTCGTCGCCCGCCACCAGGAGACCGAGGACGTCACCAGCTACCTCGTCCGGCCCGCCGACGGCGGGCCCGTGCCCACCGGCCGACCCGGCCAGTACGTCTCCGTGCGCACCGAACTGCCCGACGGCGCCCACCAGATCCGCCAGTACAGCCTCTCCGGCACCGCCGCCGGCGCCCTGCGCTTCAGCGTCAAGCGCGAGGCCGGCGGCGAGGTCTCCGGCCACCTGCACGACCACCTGCGGGCCGGCGGCACCGTCGAACTCGCGCCCCCGATGGGCGACATCGCCCTCGCCGACGGCGACGGCCCGGTGCTGCTGGTCTCCGCCGGGATCGGCAACACCCCGATGACCGCGATGCTCGCCCACCTCGCCGACGTCGGCTCCACCCGCACCGTCGTCTCGGTGCACGGCGACCGCGACCAGCTCGCCCACGCCTTCCGCGCCGACCTCGCCCGGCTCACCGCCGAACTGCCGGACGCCACCGCCCACGTCTTCTACGAGCGCCCGCTCGGCGAGTGGCCCGCCGACCGCACCGGTCTGGTGGACCTGACCACCGTCGACGTCCCGGCCGGCGCCACCGCCTACCTGTGCGGCCCGCTGCCCTTCCTCCGCGCGGTGCGCGGCCAGCTGCTCGCCGTCGGCGTCCCGGCCGCCGACATCCACTACGAGGTCTTCGGCCCGGACCTCTGGCTCGGCGCCTGAGCCCGCCGACTGACTCCACGCTCACCGCCGCCCGTCTCGACGCCGTCGACAGCGTCGTGACGGGCCGCTCACCCTCGTCTCGGACCACCACGTGTGCGTGGTGCGCGCGCCGGAGCAGGTCGTGGCCTCCGTCCCGCTCGCGCCGGCCCGGCTCGACCCGGCGAGCCGCAGACCGCAGGCCGCAGACCTGGATCTCCGGGCCGTCCGCGACCAGCGACATCGAGCTCGACCGGGTCGAGGGCGTGCACGGGCCGCGCGGGCTCGACGTCCTCCTGGTCACGGGCGCTACGCCGGCCTGAGCTCCAGCGTGCAGCACTTCGCCCCGCCGCCGCCCTTGAGCAGCTCCGAGACGTCGACCGGGATCGGCTCGTAGCCCTCGTCCGCGAGCCGCCCGGCCAGGTTCTTCGCCGCCTCCGGCAGGAGCACCCGGCGCCCGTCCGAGACGGCGTTCAGGCCGAAGACCTCGGCGTCGGCGCGGTCGGCCAGGATCGCGTCGGGATACAGGGCGCGCAGCACCGCCCGACTGTCGGCGTCGAACGCCTCCGGGTAGTACATGACCTGGTCGTCGTCCAGGACGGCCAGCGCGGTGTCCAGGTGGTAGAACCGCGGGTCGACGAGGGTGAGGGTGGTCACCGGCACGCCGAACACCTCGCCCGCCTCGGCGTGCGCGGCGCGCGAGGTGCGGAAGCCGGTGCCGGCCAGCACCCGGCGCCCGGCCACCAGGTGGTCGCCCTCGCCCTCGTTGACGTGCCCGGCGCGGCGCACCTCGTGGTAGCCGCGGTCGCGGAACCAGTCCTGGTAGGCGGAGGACTCGGGGGCGCGCTCGGGGTAGCGGAAGGTGGCGACCAGCGCGCGGCCGTCCAGGACGGTCGCGCCGTTGGCGGCGTACACCATGTCGGGCAGGCCGGGCACCGGCTCGATCAGCTCGACGGTGTGGCCGAGGCGGCGGTAGAGCCAGTAGAGGCGCTCCCACTGGCGGATGGCGAGCGCGGTGTCGGTGGGCTGGGCCGGGTCCATCCAGGGGTTGATCGCGTAGTCCACGGTGAAGTACGTCGGCCGGCACATCAGGTAGCGCCGCGGCCGGGCGGTGCGCTCCGGGGTCAGACGTGGCATGTCTCTACCGTCCTTGAACAGCAAGGGTGTTCGGGTCCTGTTGCGGCTGCCCAGGCAGCGCCGTCCGCACACCCGCGCAGCCCTCCCCGCCGGGCGCACTCCCCCGCGCAACCGGCGCGAGCCCCGGCGCACACGCACCGTCCCGGGCCTGGCCGGGCATCCCCGGTCGGGTCAGGCCCGGTCGGGTCGGGTCGGGTCGGGTCGGGTCACCAGCGGACCGCCGCGAAGTCGACCGGGGCCGGGCGCAGCGTCCGGCAGCGCTCGGCGAGGGCGCGCAGCCGGCGGGCCGCCTCGTCGGCCGGCATCCGGCGCCGCTCGCCGTGGCCGGGCAGCAGCCACTCGAAGCGCAGCGCGTCCACCGTGCGGTCGAGCGACACGGAGAGCTCCAGGACCGAGTGCCAGACGATCGTCTCGAACACCGCGATGTCCTCGTCGGTGCGGGACCAGTGCAGGGTGTCGCCGGTGAAGAGGTGGCGTTCGTCGGCGAGGTAGAGCACGCTGCCGCGGGTGTGGCCGGGGAAGGGGTGCGCGACGACGCCCGGGACGACCTCGACCGGGTCGGTGCCGCGCAGCACGCGGTCGGCGGTCGGGGCGGCGTCCAGGTCGCCCTCGTGGATCCAGAGCCGGGCGCCGAGGCGGTCGGCCCAGGCGCGGCCGTGCTCGGCGTGGTCACGGTGCGTCAGGAGGAGCTCGGTGACCGGGCCGAGGGCCGCGTAGCGGGCGGCGAGGGACTCGGCGAAGCGGGGCGTGTCGACCATGATCCAGCCGTCCGGGCGGCGCAGGAGGTAGGAGTTGGCGCCGGCGGTGCGCGGGGAGTTGTGGCCGAGCAGCAGCAGCCCGTCGTCGAGGGCCAGCGGGAACGGGTCGGTGCCCGGTTCGAGCCGGCCGCCGACGGGGCGGATCGAGCGAGTGGGGCAGGCGTGGGCGGCGGCGTATAGCTGGCGGCGTTCGGCGTCGTCCCGCGGCTGGCGCGCCAGTTCGGAGCGGCCGTCGCGCTCGCGGATCAGGCCGGGTGCGAGCTGGCGGGCGGCGTCGCAGTTGAAGCAGCGGTCGTCGACGGTCCAGTCTCCGGGCACGCCGGAGGGAGGGGTCGTGGTCATGGAGGGCTCCCGGGCGGGTGACGGCGGCCGAGCGGCCGCGCACCTCCACCCTCGTCCGCGCGGGCCGGAAACCGGAAGGGGGCGGGCGTCTTGTGGTTTGCGAACGCGCCTGATCACCAGGGGGTTTACCAACGTGGCCGATGTCACGTCGGAATGAGGGTGACCTACGGTGGCGTAGGTCACTTGATTGGGTGAACTATCTTCTTCATGCCGAATCTCCAGGAGACCCTTGACATCAGTTCGTATGCCGCCCTCGGCGACAGCTTCACCGAGGGCCTGAACGACCCCGGGCTCGACGGCGCCTTCTTCGGCTGGGCCGACCGCCTGGCCGGGATGCTCGCGGTGAGCAAGCCGAAGGGCGAGTTCCGCTACGCCAACCTCGCGGTCCGCGGGCGGCTGCTGGACCAGATCGCCGCCGAGCAGGTGCCCGAGGTCCGCCGCCTCCAGCCCGACCTCGTCACCTTCTGCGCCGGCGGCAACGACATCCTGCGCCCCGGGAGCGACCCGGACGAGGTGGCCGAGCGCTTCGAGCGGGCCGTCACCCAACTCGCGGACTCCGCGGGCACGGTGCTCATCTGCACCGGCTTCGACACCAAGGACGTCCCGCTGCTCAAGCACCTGCGCGGCAAGATCGCCACCTACAACGGGCACATGCGCGCCGTCGCCGACCGGCACGGCTGCAAGGTCGCCGACCTCTGGTCGCTGCGCTCGGTGCACGACCGCCGCGCCTGGAGCGAGGACCGGCTGCACCTGTCCCCCGAGGGCCACCAGCGGGTCGCCCTGCTGGCCGCCAACTCGCTCGGCCTGCGCACCGACGAGGACCCGCAGGCGCCGTGGCCGACCGCTCCGCACCTGTCCGCCGCCGACCAGCGGCGCGAGAACATCCAGTGGGCCCGCGAGTTCCTGATCCCGTGGGTCGGGCGGCGCCTGCGCGGCGAGTCCTCGGGCGACCACGTCGAGCCCAAGCGCCCGGACCTGATGCCGCTCTGACGACAGGTCACCTACCGGGTGCCGCGACCTCCCGGGGCCGCAGCACCCGGTGCGCGGCGTACGCCGACGCGGCACCGACCAGGTACCAGAACAGGTCGGGCGGGTTGAACGTGGAGCCGAGGACCAGCCGGGCGAGCATGCTGCGCCGCCCGAGGTCGTCCGGCACGCCGGTGATCTGGAACAGCTCCACCGCCCAGCTCAGCGCCGCCGCCACGACGGCCGCCCGGGCCGGGCGCACCCGGGGCGCCACGAGCACCACCAGGGCGTACACCAGCACGGTGTAGAGCGCGTCCCCCGCACACTTGGCGAACTCCCCGGCGGCGACGGACCGGACACCCAGCCCTGCCGCCACCGTCAGTCCCGCCGCCGCCACTGCCGCCGCCCGCACCCGCAGGCTCCCCCGTCGATCGCTCACGCGACCGATGCTACGTGCTGGAACCACCGCTTCCGTTCGAACGTCACTCCACTCGCAGGCCGTTCGCGCACGTCGCCGGGCGGGGGAGCGACGAAGGGCGGGCGGGAAGCGGTGACACAGGTGACCGATGCGGTGCACGAGGCCACGGCAGACACGGACGGGAAGCCCCAACGGCGCTTCGCCGTCCCCGGGTTCGCCCGGCACCACGACACCCGCGCCCGCGAGCGCGGCAAGGCGCTGCGCGGGCGGGTGCCGCGCGAGGAGCACGCGCTGTTCGCCCCCGCGGCCGACCGGCCGACCGCCGTCGAGGCCCTGGAAGCCTCCAACGCCGGCCGGCTGCCCCGCCTCGTCCCGATCCGGGTCGGCCGGATGGCCGCCACCCCGTTCGCCTTCCTGCGCGGCTCCGCCGGACTGATGGCCGCCGACCTCGCGGGCACGCCCGTCACCGGCGTCCGCGCCCAGCTGTGCGGCGACGCGCACGCCGCCAACTTCGGCCTCTACGGCGACGCCCGCGGCCAACTCGTCATGGACATCAACGACTTCGACGAGACCGTGCCCGGCCCCTGGGAGTGGGACCTCAAGCGCCTCGCCACCAGCCTGGTGCTGGCCGGACGCGAGACCGGGGCGAGCGAGACCACCGCCCGCCAGGCCGCCGCCCACGTGGCCGGTGCCTACCGCCGCACGGTGCGCACGCTCGCCAAGCTGCCCGCCCTCGACGCCTGGAACGCCGTGGCCGACGAGCAGTTGGTCTCCTTCGCCGAGGCGCACGACCTCGCCGACGTGCTGCGCAAGGTCGGTGCCAAGGCGCTGGGCAACACCAGCGCCCGGTTCGCCGCGAAGAGCACCGTCCGCGAGGCGGACGGCGCCTGGCGCTTCACCGCCGCTCCCCCGGTGCTCACCGAGCTGCCGTGCGGGCTCGCCGCGGCGGTCGCCGAATCGCTCGGCCCGTACGTCGACACCGTGCCCGCCGAGGTGCGCACGCTGCTCGCCCGCCACCGGGTCCAGGACGTCGCGTTCCGGGTGGTCGGCACCGGCAGCGTCGGCACCCGCTCGTACGTCGTGCTGCTCACCGACCACCGGGACCAGCCGCTCGTGCTCCAGGTCAAGGAGGCCCGCCCGTCGGTACTCCTGCCCCACCTGGCCCGCGCGGGCTTCGCCGTCACGGACCCGGAGCCGCACGAGGGCCGCCGGGTGGTGCTCGGCCAGAAGCACATGCAGGTGGTCAGCGACACCCTGCTCGGCTGGACCACGGTGAACGGACGGCCCTACCAGGTACGGCAGTTCCGCAACCGCAAGGGCAGCGTCGACCCGGCCGCGCTGCTGCCCGGCCAGCTCGACGACTACGCCCGGATCACCGGCGCGCTGCTCGCCCGGGCCCACGCGCACACCGCCGACCCGGGCGTCCTCGCCGGCTACTGCGGCAAGAGCGAGGCGCTGGACGAGGCGGTCGCCGCCTTCGCGGTCGCCTACGCGGACCGCACGGAGGCCGACCACGCGGACCTGGTCGCGGCGGTGCGCAGCGGGCGGCTGCCGTCGGAGCCGGGGGTCTGAGCGCTTCGATCCGGGGTCGCCGTGGGTGACCGGGACCGCGCCGGGACGAGGGCCTCAGGTGCCCGGGACCGGGGGCGGTCCACCGTGGGGGCATGCCACGTACGCGAACGACGGCCGCCCCGGGCGACTTCCCGGCGGCACGCACGACCCCGCTCGCGAGCTCACCCGGGCGGTCGCCCCCTGGGGGCGGCCCGGGAGCGGGCGGGTTAGGACTGGACCGGACACGCGTTCGGCCGATGCCCGCCCCGGGCACCCTCACCCCCAGGACTCCGCCATGAACGACCACTCCACCCAGTCCCCCGCGGTGGGCGCCACCGTGCACCTCATCGGGCCCGGCGGCACGGCGGGCCCGGCCCTCGCCCACGGCATCCTCGCCGGTCCGCGCAGCGTGCTCGTGCCCGATCCGCCGAGGACCGTCGGCGACCCCTGGCAGCGCTACCTCGTGCGGCTCGGCCTGGCCCCCGACCCCGGCGACGGCGCCGAGGCGCTCCGGGTGGCCGGGGTCAGCCTGGCCGCGGTCGCCGTGGACGGCGTCCGGGCCGCGGTCGCCGTCCTCTCGCTCGCCTCGCCGTCCGCCCAGGCACCGGCGGCCGCGAGCACCACGGCGGACGGGCTCGTCGACAGCGTCCGGCGCCACGGCGGCGACCTGTGGGCCGTGTTCGCCGAGCTCGGCTACCCGGTCACCCGTCCGCCGTCGGCGCCCGCCCCCGGGTCCGGGGACGACTGGTGGACCGGCTTCGCCGCGAGCGACGTCTCGGTCTTCGCCGCCGGGATCTGCTGCATCAGCGTCAACTGCCCGCCCAGGTGCTGACCGGCACCGGCACCGGCGGCTGAGGGAAGGAGCCCGACCGGATGGATCCCGAACAGGTCCCGGCCGGAACCCGCCGGTGGATCCGGTCCGCCCGGGTGCAGGACGCCGCCCTCGCCCTCGCGGTCATCGTCCCCGAGGCCTTCTTCTTCGGTGACCCGATCGCCCCCGGCACGAGCTGGCCCGCACGGCTCGTGCTCGCCGCCTTCGCCCTGCCGGAGGCCGTCGCCCTGCTGTTCCGGCGGCGGTGGCCGACGGCGGTGTACCTCGTCGTCTGGGCGCTCGCGGCCGGCGCGAGCGTGCTCACCATCCTCACCGACTTCCACTTCACGCCGTACTTCGGCATCCTCGTCGCGCTGTACACCGTCGCCCGGCTGTGCCGCCGCCCGGCCGCCCTCACCGCCCTCGCCCTCACGGCCGTGCCGATCGGCCTCGACACCGCGGACATCCTGACCAGCCTCGGCACACCCGGCTACCGGACGGCCGCGCTCGTCACCGCCCTCGCGTTCTACCTGCCGCTCACCATCGCCGCCTGGGGCGTCGGCCGGTGGAGCCGGGCCACCGCCGCCGCGGCCGAGCACGACCGCCTCGCGCTCGCCCGCGCCCGCTTGGCCGTCACCCACGAACGCGTCCGGATCGCGCGCGAGCTCCACGACATCGTCGCCAACGCGGTGGCCGTCATCGTCATGCAGGCCGAGACCGCGCGCGCCACGGCCGCCGCCGACCCGCCCCGCGCCGAGGAGACCCTCGCCCGGATCGAGGACCTCGGCCGCGGCGCCATGGCCGAACTCCGCCGCCTGCTGCGCCTCCTGCGCACCGCCGACGCGCCCGTCGAGGACGGCGTCCGGCGCAGGGGACTCGCGGACCTCGCCCCGTTGCTGGAGGACGTCCGCCGGGCCGGGGTGCTGATCGACCTGGAGGTGCAGGGGACGCCGGCGCACCTCGACGAGAGCGTCGACCTGACCGCCTACCGGCTCGTGCAGGAGGCCGTCACCAACATCACCAAGCACGCGGGGCCGGGCAGTCACGCCGCGGTCCGGATCACCTGGACCGACGTGCTGCACCTGGACGTGGTCGACGACGGGGCCGGCCACTGCACCGCCACCCGGCGCGAGCTGTCCACCGGCCACGGGCTGATCGGACTCGCCGAACGCATCGCCCTGTTCGGCGGCGAGCTGTCCGCCACGCCGTACCGGTCGGGCTTCCGGGTCACCGCGACCCTGCCGCTCACCCCGGCGCCGGTCGCGCCGGAGCCGGCGGGGTAGGGCGCCGCCTTCGGATCGGGCCGGAGGGCCCCGCCGTCAGACCGCCCAGGCCACTCAGGCCACTCAAACCGCCAGGCCGCTCAGACCGCTCAGACCGCTCAGACCGCCAGGAACGGCGCCACGGCGGCGACGTACTCGGCCGGGCGGGCGGCGTGCACCAGGTGGCCGGCGTCGATGGTGACCGTGCGGCAGTCCGGGATGAGGGCGGCCAGGTCGGCGATCCGCTCCTGCGAGACGTGGCTCGTCGGGCCGCCCGCCACCACGAGGGTCGGCGCGGTGATCCGCCGCAGGCCCTCGCGCCAGGCCGGGTCGGGGCTGTCCACCTGGGCCTTGAGCGGGCGGACGACCGCCCAGTCGAAGTCCACCGGCTCCTGCGGCGCGTCCGGCACGGCGCTCGCCGGGCGCGGGAACGGCGGCGGGATCTCCTCCAGCACCAGGCGGCCGATCCGCTCCGGACGCGCCTGGGCGAGCAGGTAGGCGACCGCGCCGCCCATCGAGTGGCCGACCAGGTCGACCCGGTCGAGCCCGAGCGCGTCGAGCACGGCGAGGACGTCGTCGCGCATGGCCTCCAGGCTGTAGACGGCGGCGCGTCCGCTGTCGCCGTGCCCGCGCAGGTCGAGCGCGTACGCGCGGTGCCCCGGCGCGAGCGCGGGCAGGACGCCGTCCCAGTCCGAGGCCCGCTCGCCGAGAGCGTGCAGCAGCACCAGCGGCGGCCCGTCGGGCGGGCCGCTCTCACGGCAGGCGATCGCCACGTCGGGCAGGTCCACGATCCGAACGTCCGTCATGCCGATCACCGTACGTCGGGGCGGAGCGTCAGCCGACGGATGTTCGCCCAGGGCTCAGGGCGGGCCGCTGCTCACCGGGCCGGCGCTTCCCCACGGCTCACGGCCCCGGCCCCGACCTCTACCGACACCCCGCCCGCGCCCGCCGCCTCGCGGGCCGTCGCGCGGCCCGCCAGCACCGAGGCCAGCACCGCCAGCCCGGCGAGGGCCGCGCACACCAGGCTCGCGTACAGGTACGCCGAACGGTGGCCGCCGCCCGCGTCCGTGGCCCGCAGGTAGACGCCGGACAGTGCCGAGATGCCGACGGCCGCCGCGATCCGCTGGGCCATCTGCAGGATCGCACCGCTCACCCCGGCCGCCTCGGCGGGGGCGTGGCGCAGCACGTACGACTGGTTGGTGGCGCCCATCAGCCCGACCGAGGCCCCGCCGAGGAGCTGGAGCAGCGCGAGCAGCCACGGCAGGACGGCGGCGGGGGCCCAGTGCGCGACCAGGCCGCTGAGCAGCATCGCGAGCGCGGAGCCGGTCATGCCCGCGGTGACGGTCCGCCGACCGAAGCGCTGCACGACCCGCCACGCGAGCGCGGAGGCGAACCCCATCGCGACCGCCGACGGCAGCGCCACCAGGGCCGCGCCCATCGGGGAGAGCCCGAGGCCGTCCTGGAGGAACATCGTGAGCACGAGGCCGGCCGCGAGCGAGGAGCCGAACTGGGCCATCGCCGTGGCCGTCCCGAGCGCGTACGGCGCGGAGCGGGTGAGCGCGGGGTGGATCAGCGGGTGGCCGCCGGAGCGGGCGTAGCGGCGCTGCCACCACACGAGCGTGCCGAGCAGGAGCGCGGCGACGGCGGCGAACGCGAGCCACCCCGTCCAGGCGGGCGGCTGGACGAACGGCAGCATCAGCGCGAGTGTGAGCGCACCGACGAGCAGGAGGCCGACGAGGTCGAGGTTCGCGTTGCGGGCGCTCGGCCGCGGCCGGGGCAGGTGGCGCGCCGCGAGCAGGACGGTGGCGAGGCCGAACGGCACGTTGAGCAGGAAGGTCAGCCGCCAGCCGTGCTCGGGGCCGACGGCCGCCAGCACCGCGCCGCCGACCGGCGGCCCGAGCGCGAAGGCGAGCCCGCCGGTGACGGCGTACATGCCGAGGGCGCGGGCGCGCAGCTGGCCCTCGAAGACGTCCTGGAGGGTGCCGATCATCTGGGAGTTGACGAGTCCGGCACCCGCGCCCTGCACCAGCCGGGCGGCGATCAGCACACCGGGGTCGGCGGCCGTCGCGGAGACCACGCTGACCAGGGTGAACAGGGCGAGGCCGGTCACGAAGAACCACTTGCGGCCGAGGACGTCGCCGAGCCGCCCGCCGGGGATGAGGGCGAGGCCGAAGGCGAGCGAGTACCCGGCGACGATCCACTGCAGGTGGGCGGGCTGGGCGTGCAGGCTCTCGCGCAGCGCGGGGATGGAGGTGTTGAGGACGGACTGGTCGATCAGGGTGGTGAACCCGCCCGCGACGCAGACCAGCAGGACGCGGCGCCCGGCGGCGTCGAAGCGCTCGCGGGGCGCCTTGGCTATCGCGGGGTTCGCGGGGTTCGCGCCGTTCACGCTTCCACCACCACGAGCGCGTACCGGGCCTCGCCGGGCCCGAGGCTGCGGAAGCGGCTGGAGGAGGTGGTGTAGCGCAGACAGTCGCCGGCGCCGAGCCGGTGCGGCTCGCCGTCGACGGTCAGCTCCAACTCCCCCTCCAGCACCCACAGGTGGTGCTCCATGCCGGGCACGCACGGGCGGTCGTAGACGATGTCGGCCCCCGCCGGGAGCCGGCCCTCGATGATCTCGGCGCGCAGCGAGTTGTGCGGCGGGGAGACGGACCGGCGGACGAAGCCGCTCGTGCCGTCCCGCCAGATCCGCTGCTCCCCGGCCCGCACCAGACGCGCGGGCGCGGACTCGACCTCGGCGAGCAGCCGGGACATGGTCCGCCCGTAGACGGCGCACAGCCGCCCGAGCAGCGCGGCCGTCGGGCTGACCTCGGCCCGCTCGACGCGCGACAGCGTGGACCGGCTGACGTCCGCCCGCCGTGCCAACTCCTCCAGCGTCCAGCCGCGTTCGACCCGCAGCTCGGCGAGCCTGGTGGCGAGCCGCTCGTCGGCGGCCGTCTCGATTCCCATATTCGCGATGCTATCCCGGATCCGGGACGCGGTTCCCGGTCGCGCGGGCCCTTGTCCGAAGAACGGCCGGCCGGGAGGTGTCGGGGGCCGCCGCGACCCGGCCCCGGCGTGTGCGGATCTCGTGCGACCCCTCGGCCCGGCAGGGCGGCTGATCATATGATGTCGGCCGGATCGGGGCTGGTCAGAGGCCCGAACGGCGAGGGGGAATCATGTTCGGCATCATCAGACCGTGCAAGCACCGGCTGTCCGAGCGGCTCCAGAGCTCGTGGATGGCGCACCTGTGCGGGCTGTGCCTCGCGCTGCGCGACGACCACGGGCAGCTCGCCCGCACCGCCACCAACTACGACGGCCTGATCATCTCGGTGCTGGTCGAGGCGCAGAGCGCCCGCGACGACTCCTCCTGGCGCCGTACCGCCGGGCCGTGCCCGCTGCGCGGCATGCGCACCGCCTCCGTCGCCAAGGGCGAGGGCGCCCGGCTCGCGGCCGCCGTCTCGCTCGCGCTCGCCTCGGTCAAGATCCGCGACCACGTCGAGGACCGCGACGGCGTCTTCGCCCGCCGGCCGGTCGCGGCGGGGGCGCGGGCCGTCACCCGGCGCTGGGACCGGCAGAGCGCGGGCAGCGCCTCGGCGGTCGGCTTCGACACCGCCGTCCTGCTCGACGCCGCCTCCCGGCAGGGCGAGTTGGAGCGCGCGCTGCGCCCGGGCGGGTCCGTCCTGCTGGTCACCGAGCCGACCGAGAGCGCGACGTCGGCCGCTTTCGCACACACCGCCGTCCTCGCCGGGCGCCCCGGCAACGCGGCCCCGCTCGCCGAGGCCGGACGGCTCTTCGGCCGGCTCGCCCACCTCCTCGACGCCGCCGAGGACCAGGACGCCGACGCGGCGAGCGGCGCCTGGAACCCGCTGACGGCCACCGGCACCGACCGCGCCGAGGCCGAACGGCTGTGCCGCGACGCCGTCCACGGCATCCGACTGGCGCTGCGCGAGGTCGAACTGACGGACCGGGCGCTGGTGCACGTCCTGCTCGCGCACGAGACGGAGACCGCCGTCGACCGGGTCTTCGGCTCCGCCCGTCACACCGCCGCGTGCCGCACCCGGACGCCCGGCAGCGGCGGAGACGGGGGCCACCCGTCCGCCGAGCACCCGTCCGCCGAGCACCCCCAGGACGCCCCGCCGCGCCGGGAGTCCGAGAAGGCGCCCGCCCCGCCGTGGATCCCGCAGGGCCCCGGCTTCACCCCGGTCGGCCCCAAGCCGCCGCAGCCGCGCAACCTGCTGGCCGGCTGCGCGGTGTGGGCGCTCATGGCCTGCACGTGCCAGCTGATGTGCTGCGAGCACAACGACCCGTTCAGCCGCGAGCCGCGCAAGGGCTTCTGCGAGCGGCACGACTGCTGCGACAACTGCGACTGCAGCGGCTGCGACGGGTGCGGTGACTGCTGCCAGTGCTGCCAGTGCTGCGGCGACGGCTGCGACTGCGGCTGTGACGGGTGCGACTGCGGCTGCAACTGACGGTCATCCGTCCCGCCGCACCGCCGCCTCCCGGTCCGCCGCGAGCGAGTTCTCCAGTCCCGTCAGCAACTGCCGGAACCGGTCCGCGTCCTGTTCGGTCATCCGCCCCTCGGGCAGCCGCCCGGCGTCCCCCGGCCGCTCGGCCGTGCTCTCGTCCATGCGGCAGACGCTAGGGGCGGGTGATCAACACGCGATAAACGCACCTGCCGACGATGGGCGCGCCCTCCTCGCCGAATCCTCTCGGAAATTTATTAGGAAAGTTTACTTACCTTATGGACCGGGGCGCGCCCGGGCCCCTAGTCTGCTGCCGCGAGCTCGCGCTTCACCTCACCCCCACGGAGAAACGGAGCACAGCCATGCGACTTGCCCGAGTCCCCCGCCTCGCCGTCGTCGCCACCGCGGTCGCCCTGGCCGCCGGCCCCGCCTGCGCCGCAACCGCCTCGCCCGCCTTGCCCGCCGCCCCCACCGCCCCCACGGCGGCCGCCACCACCGCGACCGCCGCCCGCCCGCTGGACGCCGGCGGCATGACCGCCGACCAGCGCCGCCGGGCCGACCAGCTGATCAGCATCTTCGAGAACAGCACCACCGTCATCCAGTACGGCTACGCCGAGAACATCAACGACGGCCGCGGCGTCACCGCCGGGCGCGCCGGCTTCACCACCAACGACGGCGACGCGCTCAAGGTCGTCCGCGCCTACACCGCAACCGTCCCCGACAACCCGCTGGCCCGTTTCGTCCCCGAGCTGGAGCGCCTCGCCGCAGCCGGCAGCGGCGACACCAGCGGGCTGCCCGAGGCCGACTACATCGCGGCGTGGCAGCAGGCCGCCGACGACCCGGCCTTCCGCCAGGTCCAGGACGACCAGGTCGACCAGCGCTACTTCTCCCCCGCGATGAGCCAGGCCGACCAGCTCGGACTCACCACCGCGCTCGCCCGCGCCGAGCTGTACGACGCCTCGATCCAGCACGGCAACGGCGGCGAGTACGACGCGCTGCCCGCGCTGATCGCCCGCACCAACGCCAAGGCCGGCCCGCCGTCGAGCGCCGGGGAGAACGCCTGGCTCGCGGCGTTCTTCGACGTCCGCGTCGACGACCTCACCAACCCGGCCAACGGCTCGACGGCCGACGAGTGGCGCAAGTCCGTCGACCGCGTCGAGTGCCTGCGCCGCATAGCCGCGACGGGCAACTACAACCTCGACGGACCGCTGGACGTCACCGCCTTCGGGGCGGGCTACACGATCAGCTGACGCGGCCGCAACGGTCCGTCACCCCACCGGTGGTGGCGCGGAACGGCCGGTCCCGCCACCCCCGGCCCCGGCCTCCCGATCGTGCCCCGCCCGGGCTCGTTCGCCGCCGGACGGTGCCATACCATCGGCCGAATGAACGCAGCAGGACGGAGAACGGCCGACCAGGCCCCCCGGGACCCCGCCCCGCCCACCCCGGTGCCGCTGCCAGGTCAGCAGACCTGGAACCGGCAGCGGTTGCGCAGCAACAACGAATGGCTGCTCCTGGAGCGGCTGCGCGTGCACGGACCGCTCTCCCGGGCCCAGCTCGCCCGCGACACGGGCCTGTCCAAGCCCACCGTCTCCGCCGCCCTGGCCACCCTCGAACTCGCCGGCCTGGCCCGCGAGGCCGGCCGCTTCTCCCCCGACCGGGGCCGCACGGCCGTCCTGTACGAGGCCGACCCGGCCGCCGGGCACGTCCTCGGCCTCGACATCGGCCGGGCCCGGCTGCGGGTGGCCGTCGCCGACCTGTCCGGCCGGATCGTCGCCCGCCGCGACCTGCCCAACCGGGGCCGCTCGGCGAACGCGGTGGCCGACGCCGCCGTCGCCGCCGCGCAGGAGGCCATCGCCGAGGCCGGCCTCACCCCGGCCGACGTCGCCCACACCGTGGCCGGCTCGCCCGGCGTGTGGGACGAGCGGCGGCGCAGCGTCCAGCTCGCCGCCAACCTGCCGGGCTGGGGCCGCCCCGGCCTCTTCGACCGCATCGCAGAGGGCCTCGGCAGCGGCCGCGCCGTCACCGTCGCCAACGACGCCAACCTGGCCGCCGTCGGCGAGTACACCTACGGCGCGGGCGAGGGCAGCCGCCTCTTCGTCTACCTCCTCGTCGGCACCGGCCTCGGCGTCGGCGTCGTCAAGGACGGCGAACTGCTCACCGGCGCCCACGGCGCGGCCGGCGAACTCGGCCTCCTGCGCCTGCCCGGCTGCGACGTCCCACCCGGCGTCGAGGGCGACCCGACGCTCGAACAGACCGTCTCCGCCGACGCGGTGGTGCGCACCGCCCTCGGGCTCGGCATGCGCCGGCCGCTGACGGCGGAGAAGGTGTTCGACAGGGCCCGCTCCGGCGACCCGGCCGCGGCGGAGGCCGTCCGGCGGGAGGCCGACCGGCTCGGCCACGCGCTCGCCGTCGTGGCGGCGCTGCTCGACCCGGACGTCGTGGTCCTCGGCGGCGGCATCGGCCGCAGCGCCGACCTGCTGCTGCGCCCGCTGGAGGAGGCGCTGTACGAGCGTTCGCCGATGCGCCCGCGCCTGGAGGCGACCCGCCTGGGCCAGGACGCGGTCCTGCTCGGCGCCGTCGCGACCGCGCTGGAGACGGCCCGCCCGGAGGTCTTCGAGCGGCGGACGGCCGCCGTGTCCTGACGGCACGGACGGGGGCCCCGGCCGTTCTCCGGATGCTGTTGGCGAATCCGGGGCCCCGTCAACTCCCTTGCGGGAGCGGCCTCAGGCGTGGAGCGCCAGGCCGAAGGCGGTGACGAGCACCTTCAGCGAGTAGCGGTTCTCGGCGCCGTCCAGTCCGGTCGGGTTGACCGAGTAGACCACGGTGCGGCCCAGGTCCCGGGTGGCGAACACTCCGCTGGTGTAGCCGGGGCGCGAGCCCGTCTTGCCCCAGATCACGACCCCGCTCTGCTCCAGGCGTTCCAGGCCCATGCTCATGCAGGCCTTGTTGCCCGGGCAGTGGGTGCTGTCCGCGGCGACCGGCACGTCCGGGACGGTGAACAGCTTCTCCTGCTGCGCCGGGGGCAGCAGCCGGCCGCGGAAGAGGGCGGTCATGAAGCGCTCGAGGTCCGGGGCGCTGGAGATCATGCCGCCCTCCGCCCAGGGCCAGGGGCTCTGCTCGGTGACGTCCGCCCGGTACGTGCCGCCGTCCGGGTCCGGGACGGTCAGGTACGGGTGGCTGGCGGGGTGGTGCAGACGCGGGTCGTCCGCGTCCGGCAGCGAGGTGTCGTGCAGGCCGAGCGGACGGATGATGCGCTCGCGCAGCTCGTGGGCGTAGCTGTGCCCGGTGACCTGCTCGACGAGCAGACCGGCGACGAAGGTGTTCATCCCGTTGTACTGCTGCTGGGTGCCCGGGTCGAAGGCCATCTTCTGGCCGGCCATGGTGGCGACGATCTCCTCCGGGGTGTACCCGTCGCTCCCGTGGTCGGCGAACCACGCGGTGGTGCCGTCGCCCCAGAACGCGTTGGACCCGCCCGGCAGGCCGCTGGTGTGGTCGAGCAACTGGCCGACCTTGACCGGCGGGAAACCCTCGGGCAGGACGTCCGGGAGGTACTGCTGGACGGTGCCGTCCAGGTCGATCCGCCCCTCGGCGGCGAGCTGGAGGACGACGGTGGCGGTGAAGACCTTCGAGATCGAGCCGATCCGGAACCGGCCCCCGGTGTCCACGTCATCCCCCGACGTGGCGTCCAGGCTGCCGCCGGAGCCGGTGACGCGGACGAAGCCCGCCGACACGTCGGCCGCCGGGCGCGCGTCGAGCGCCTTGCGGACGGCCGCCGCGTCCAGCGGCGCCAGCGGCGCGGCGCTCGCCGGGGCACCGCTGGGGACGGCGGCCGGCTGCGCCGCCAGCGCGGGGGTGCCCGCGCCGACCGTCAGGGCGGCCGTGAGCGCACCGGCGGCGGCGAGGACGGCCCAACGGGTGCGGTTGGCGTAGGGGTTCACGGGTGATGCAACTCCAGACTTATCGTCAGTAGAGCCGACCGTTCTTCGGCTCGGCGACGAGTCTGCCGACTCCGGCCCCTCAAGATCAATAAGGGTCCCGACCCGCCACCCCTGATCTTTCGTCGGGGTCGACCCCGAGGAGCGGCCGACCGGGCGTACGAACAGCCCTTCCTCCGCCGGTGTCCGAGGCCACTGCTACGCTCCCGCGCAGTTCGGAAGCGAAGATCGAAAAGGCGGGCACGCATGCAGGACGGCAGAGAAGCGGACGACCTCGGGACCGAGCGGGAGAACCCGGGTACGGGCACCGAAACGGGTGTGAACGCCGTAATAGGTGTCAACCCGGCACGGCGGCGCAAGGTCGCCCTCGGGATGGCGGCCGGGATCTGCGCGCTCGCGGCGCTGAGCGGCGGCGCACTGCTCCTGACCGGACCGGACTCCGCCGCCTCGACACCGGCCTCCGAGGCGTCACCCACTGCCTCCCCGAGTCCGTCCGCCTCCCCGACCCCCTCCGAATCCCCGGCCACGACCGAATCCCCGGCCACCGACGCGGCAACCGGGACACCGGCCGCGCCGAGCGCTACGGCCACCCAGGAGACGCCGGACGCGCCGGACACTCCGGAGCCGTCCGCGAAGAAGCCCGCCCCGCCCGCTCCCGCAGCTCCGCCCGCCCCCGCAGCCCCGACGTCGGCCCCGCGCCCGAAGAGCAGCGCACCCAAGCCCCCGGCCGCGGAGCCGCCCGCCGACCACCCGGCGCCCGGCGCCCCGCCCGGATGGACGATCCCCCCGCGCCCGGAGCCGACCCTGCCGACGCCGCCCAAGTCCTGCCCGCCCGGCTACCTCGCATCCTGGGACGGCTGCCACAAGCTCGCGCCCGCGATCGTGATCCCCCCGGCGACCATCCCGCCCGGCGCGCCGTTCACCCCCTCGACCTCCTGAGCCGAGCCACAGGTCAAGGAATCGTCAACCGATCACCAAGAAAAGACAGTTGGCCGTCAACCCCGGTCACCCTGACGGACGTCTCTGGTTTACTGTCCGGTAACCTGCGGCCGGGAACCGCGTTCATCTGTTCCCTTTAGCGTCTTGGCCGCCGCCGGAGAGCGACTGCTCGCCCCGCGCGACCCCACTCGTTGACGACATGTTCGAGGATCACAGCATGCACGCAGTCCCCACCCGCAACCGGTGGCTCCGGTACGGCGCCGGCCTCGTCGGGGCCATGTCCCTCACCGCTCTCGGCGGCACCCCGGCGGCCTTCGCCGCGGAGGACCCGCAGACGGCCACGCCGATCAAGCACGTCGTGGTGATATTCCAGGAGAACGTCTCCTTCGACCACTACTTCGGCACCTACCCGAACGCGGCCAACACCGCCGACGACAAGGTGAAGTTCACCGCCAAGCCGGACACCCCGAAGGTGGACGGCCTCGGGGACGACCTGCTGCACCACAACCCGAACGCGATGAACCCGAAGCGCCTGGCCCCCACGCAGGCCGTCACCTGCGACCAGGACCAC
Organism: Kitasatospora sp. NPDC059722; assembly: GCF_042733235.1. NCBI lineage: Bacteria > Bacillati > Actinomycetota > Actinomycetes > Kitasatosporales > Streptomycetaceae > Kitasatospora > Kitasatospora sp. NPDC059722. The sequence goes on along the minus strand of NZ_JBHWGD010000099.1, from coordinate 5,068 downwards.
ACGTACAAGGACGAGCAGCTCGCCGTCGACGGCGGCAAGATGGACAAGTTCGTCGAGCACACGAACGTCGAGAGCTGCAAGGCCCCGATGTTCACCCAGCCCGGCCTGGTCATGGACTACTACGACGGCAACACCGTCACCGGGTACTGGAACTACGCCCAGCGCTTCGCGATGAGCGACAACTCCTTCGGTACCAACTACGGCCCGTCCACCCCCGGCGCGATCAACCTGGTCTCGGGCCAGACGCACGGCGGCTACGCGGTCGACCCGAAGACCGGCCAGAAGACGACCGACGCCTACGCGGTCGCCTCCCCGGACGCGAACGGCGTCGGCACCGTCATCAACGACCCCGACCCGGGCTACGACGAGTGCTCCAGCACCGCGCACAACCAGCTGGTCATGACCGGCAAGAACATCGGCGACCTCCTCAACGACAAGGGCGTCAGCTGGGGCTGGTTCCAGGGCGGCTTCAAGCCGACCGCCTCCAAGGACGGCAAGGCCGTCTGCGGCGCCTCCCACAACAACATCGTGGGCGCGTCGCAGACCGACTACAACCCGCACCACGAGCCGTTCCAGTACTACAAGTCCACCGCGAACCCGAGCCACCTGGCTCCCAAGACCGTGGACGAGATCGGCCACAACGGCCAGGCCAACCACCAGTACGACCTGACCGACTTCGACGCGGCCCTCCAGCACGGCAACCTGCCCGCCGTCTCCTACCTCAAGGCCGCCAACTACCAGGACGGCCACGCCGGCTACTCCGACCCGCTGGACGAGCAGCAGTTCGTCGTCGACACGGTCAACAAGCTGCAGAAGTCCAAGGACTGGGCCTCCACCGCCGTCGTCATCGCCTACGACGACTCGGACGGCTGGTACGACCACAAGTTCGTCGAGCCCGTGAACGGCTCGCGCGACGCCGTCAACGACAGCCTGAGCGGCACCGGCCAGTGCGGCAAGGACGCCGGCGCGGGCGGCTACGCCGACCGCTGCGGCTACGGCCCGCGCCTGCCGCTGCTGGTGCTGTCCCCGTACTCGAAGTCCAACTTCGTGGACCACACCCAGACCGACCAGACCTCGGTCCTGCGCTTCGTCGAGGACAACTGGAAGACCGGCCGCGTCGGCGACTCCTCCTTCGACGAGCGCGCCGGCTCCATCGAGGGCATGTTCGACTTCAAGAACGCCCAGTCGGCGACCCTGATCCTCGACCCGGCCACCGGCCAGCCCGCCGGCGCCACCACCCCGACCGGCCAGCCGACCGACGGCTCCTCCACCGCCGCCGGCACGCCGTCCACCGGCACGGGCGGCACCACGGCCGCGGGCACCTCCGCCGCGACCCCGACCGCCGGGGCCACGACGAGCGGCCCGGCCCTCGCCGCCACCGGCTCCTCCAACACCATGCCGATCGCGGCCGCCGCCGCGGCCCTTGTGGCACTCGGCGCCGGCGCGGTGGTCTTCGCCCGCCGCAAGCGCGGTCGCCGCGCCTGATCCCCGCACCGTCCTGACACCGCCGGGCCCTCCCTGGGCCCGGCGGTGTCGTGCGTCCGGGGCCGGATAGGGCCCCGGTCTCAGGCCCCGGCCCCTCGGTCCCCGGAACCGTCAGACCCCGGAACCGTCAGACTCCGGAACCGTCAGACCCCGGCCGCCCGCAGCAGCACGCGGGCGGCCTCCTTCGCCTCGGCGGCGGGGGTGGCGTCACCGCGGATGGCGGCGGCGGTGATGGCGCCCTCGGCGAGGAGGGCCAGGTGGGCGGCGGTGGCGGGCGGCGCGCCGGCGGCCGCGGCGAGGCCGGCGAGGTAGGCGGCGAACTCGTCCTTGTGGTGCCGCGCGGCGGCGGCCACCACCGGTGCCGTGGCGCCCAGTTCGCCGAAGGCGTTGACGAACGCGCAGCCCCGGAAGGCGGGTTGGGCGAACCAGTCGGCCAACCAGTCGAAGACCGCCAGGACTTGCCCGCCCGGATCGGCGGTGGCCGCGGCCACCTGGGCGGCGAGCTCGTCGCGCCAGCGCTCGTCGCGGCGCAGCAGGTAGGCCTCGACCAGGTCCCCCTTGGACGGGAAGTACTGGTAGAGGCGGCGCAGGGTGACGCCGGAGGCGGTCCGCACGGCGTCCATGCCGACGGCCTGGATGCCCTGGCCGTAGAACAGTTCCTCGGCCGCGTCGAGGATGCCGGTGCGCGTGGCGTCGTGGTCCATCTGCCGTGCCCTTTGCGTGAGAACGTTGGTTCTCCTAGAGTAGCCGAGGAGGCGAGAACGGTCGTTCTCGCCGCGCCGGAACCGCGCCCACGAGCGCCCCAGGAGGTCACGCATGTCCGCACAGCGCCCGCCCCTGCCCCCGTTCACCACGGAGACCGCCCACGAGAAGGTCCGCGCCGCCGAGGACGGCTGGAACACCCGCGACCCGCAGCGCGTCGCCCTCGCCTACACGCCCGGCAGCCGCTGGCGCAACCGCGCCGAGTTCGTCACCGGCCGCGAGGAGATCACCGCCTTCCTCACCCGCAAGTGGGCGCACGAGCACGAGTACCGCCTGATCAAGGAGCTGTGGGCGCACCACGGCCACCGCATCGCCGTCCGCTTCGCCTACGAGTGGCGCGACGACTCCGGCCAGTGGCACCGCTCGTACGGCAACGAGAACTGGGAGTTCGACGACGACGGCCTCATGGCCCACCGCCACGCCTCCATCAACGACCTGCCGATCGCCGCGGACGAGCGCCTGTTCCACTGGCCCCTGGGCCGCCGGCCCGACGGCCACCCGGGCCTGACCGACCTCGGCCTCTGACACCCCGACGGCACGGGGGGGGGCGGCGGGACGCGGCCGTAGCCTGGGCGCATGGAGAAGATCGTCACGTACCTGGAGATGACCGACCCCGCCGAGCTGCGCCCGTCCCCGCCGGTCGCCGGGCTGGCCCTCACCCCCGCCGACGGCGCGTCACCCACAGTGCAGGCCGTCCAGGCGCGCGTCGGGGCGCCGCACGGCTGGCGCAGCACCGCCCGCACCGCCGAGGACTGGGCGGCCCACCTCGCCGAGCACCCGCGCCGCCAGTACTGGCTGCTCACCCACGACGGCGAGCCCGCCGGCGTCGCCAACCTGGAGCCGCACCCGGGCGGCGACGTCGAGGTCACCACCTTCGGCCTCGTCCCCGAGCACGTCGGCCGCGGCCTCGGCGGCTACGCGCTGACGCTCGCCCTGCGCCAGGCCTGGGCCACCGAGCCCCTCGGCGCGCAGAGCGTCCGCCGGGTCTGGCTGCACACCGACAGCAACGACCACCCGAACGCCCTGCGCAACTACGAGAAGCGCGGGCTGCGCCCGTACGAGGTCAGGACCGAGGAGGTCAGGACCGAGCGCGCATGAACCGCAGGGCCCGGATCAGTCGAACAGGTCCGGGTCCGAGACGGTGATCTGGTCCCACAGCGGGCGGGCCTGGAACCAGCCGGCCAGCGAGCTGCCGATCTGCTCGCGGGTGCGCAGCGCGGTCTCGCGGTCGATCAGCCTGGGCGTGCCGGCGGCCATCGCGAGCAGCTGCGCCTGGCAGGAGCGCTCCATGGTGACGAACCACCAGACCGCCTCGGCGACGGACTGCCCGACCGTCAGCAGGCCGTGGTTCTGCAGGATGACGGCCTTGTGCGGGCCGAGGGCCGCGCCGATCCGCTTGCCCTCCTCCACCTCGTTGACCACGCCCCGGTAGTCGCTGTAGACGGCGTGGTCCTCGAAGAAGGCGCAGGCGTCCTGGGTGATGGGGTCGAGCGGGATGCCGAGGCTGGAGAAGGCCTTGCCGTGCAGCGAGTGGGAGTGCGCGGCAGCGATCGCATCGGGCCGGGCGGCGTGCACCTGGGAGTGGATGACGAACGCGGCCTTGTTGACCGGGCGGCTGCCGTGCAGCAGGTTGCCCTCGTGGTCGACCAGGATCAGGTCGGAGGCCTTGATCTGGCCGAAGGCCATGCCGAACGGGTTGACCCAGAACCACTGCGGGTTCTCCGGGTCGCGCACGGTGATGTGGCCCGCGACGCCCTCGGAGAACCCGAACCGGCCGAACAGCCGGAAGCCGGCCGCGAGTTGCTCCTTGCGGTACTGGCGCTCGGCCTCGACGGAGTCGAAGGTCGGCGGCAGCGGGAAGGTGACGCCCTGCGGCATCGGGCCGACGACGGCGGCGAGGGAGTCGGGGAGCGGGGTGGTCATGGCGTCCTCCCGGAGTGGGGGTGCGAGTGCCTTCCTCCGGGATGATACGAGCATGTATCCGATACGTCGATGCATCGGATGCCTCGACTTGCGGAGGCTCCCTCAGCCGGCCGCCTCCGTCACGGCACCCAGGATCGTCCCGAGGAACCGGCGCTCCAGCTCGCCGGGCGGCAGCACGTCGGGCTCGACGTAGCTCTGCGCCAGGCCGCCCTCGCGGATCGCGATCAGCAGCCGGGCCAGCTCCTCGGCGTCCACGGTGAGCCGCAGGCCGACCCGCTCCAGCTGGGCGGTCAGGCCCCGGGCGAGCTCCGCCCGCAGCCGCGCGTCGTGCCGGGCGAGCACCCAGCCGGCCTGCGGGTCGCGGATCGCGAGGAGGGTGAACTCGGTGCTCACGAGGTACCAGTCCCGCTCGGCCGGGTCGATCCGGGCGATCCGCCCGGCGAACTCGGCGAGGGTGGACTCCCCGGCGGGCAGCGCGTCCGCCAGGTCGGCCAGGCGGTCGAGGATCTCCTGGCTGTGCTGGTCGAACAGGGCGAGGAAGAGCTCCTCCTTGCTGCCGAAGTTCGAGTAGAACGCGCCCCGGGTGTAGCCGGCCCGGGTGCAGACCTGCTCGATCGTCGCGGCCTGGAACCCGTGCTCGGCGAAGACCGCGAGCGCCGCCTCCAGCAGCGCGGCTCGGGTCACGGGGCGGCGCTTGGTGGTGCCCTTGGGCATCGAACCTCCGGGGGTGGATCGGATGCACGAGTGTATCGATCACGGTGCCGCCTCGGTCGGCGTCGCCCACGGTGCCCGACCCGGCCGGCGTCGCCCGGCCCCGCCGAGGGGGCGGGGGGGGGGGGCCACCCCCCGGGGGGCCCCCCCCACCACAAACACACCCACAACGAACAAGCCAGTGTAC
>NZ_JBHWGD010000098.1:0-24730 GCF_042733235.1 Kitasatospora sp. NPDC059722 | reverse complement strand
TCCCCGTCCCCACCCCCGTCCCCACCCGTACGGTCGCCGCGGCGCGCCCGACCACGCTGCCCGCCTCGGTCGTCGTCCAGCGCCTCGCCAACGGCTTCTGGCTCAGCCACGCGACGGCCCGCCCGGAGGCCGGGATGCCGTTCCTGGAGCAGCTCGCGACACCGCCCGGCACGACGCCGCTGCTCGTCGGCACGCCCACCCAACCCGTCCTGACCCCCGAGGAGTTCGCCGACGCCGCGCTGTCCCTGCCGACCGGCTCCGACCAGCTCCTCGTGAGCGCGCCGTGGGCGGACCCGGGGGCGCTCGCCGCCCTGTCCGGCACGCTCGCCGAGCGGCTCGGCCGGCCCGTGCACGCCGCGGTCGGCCTCCCGGTCGCGGGCGACGGCGCGTTCACCACCCGGGTGCTCGACCACCGCGGCGCCACCACCTGGGAGCCGTACCTGATCCGGCTGACCTCCGGCAGCCGTCACGACACCGTCAGCACCGCCTGGCGCAACGGCGGCGCCGGGTGGGACACCGTCGGCCCCGGACTGTTCCGCGCCTTCCCGTTCTGGTGCCTGGAGGCCGTGCCGGCCGGGCTCTGGCTGCGCCCCGAGCCGCCGTACGCGTGGGCGCCACGCTTCCTGCGCCCGGACCCGGCCCGCCCGCTGCTCGTGGTAGGCGAGCAGGCCCGACTGATCCCGCACGACGTGTGGGAGCAACTGTCCGCCCTGCTGGACCAGTTGCCCGGTGACGGCGCACGGGGTTTCGGGCTGCTGCTGCACGGCCTGGTCGACACGGCGTCCGAGAGCAGCGCCCGGTTCTTCGCACGGATGCACGGCCTGGTGTGGCTCAACCCGCCCGCCCGCACGCAGAACGGTCTCCCGGCTCCGGCTCTCCCCACGACGTACGCGGTGGGCGGCGGCCTCGGCACGCCGAGCGGGCCGAGCAGGCCGGGTACCCCGAGCGCGCCGAACGTTCCGGAACGCTTCGCCCTGCCGGCGCACCGGAACGAGGGGTTCGTGACGGGACGGGTCACACCCGCCGATCCGGAGCTCGCTCCCCCGGCCGCCCCGCCCGCCGGACTAGCCAACAGCAGTCCCGCGACGCACGCGATCCGGCCGGCCACCGCCGCGAGCCCATTGACGGCGGAGGCGACGGCGAGCGCCACCGCTCCGGCCGGGTCTCCCGCCACCGAGCGCCCGGCCGAACGGCCCACCGCCTCCACCGAACCCGCCGCCCCCACCGAGCCCGCCGCAGCCCCGACGCCTGAACCGCCCGTGGCCCCGGAGCCGGAGGAGCCCGCGGAGCCGGAGGTGGCAGAGGCGCCCGAGGTGGCAGGGACGCCCAAGGTGGCAGAGGCCGCAGAGGTGCCGGAGCAGCCCGAAGCACCCGCCCAGCCGATCGCCCTCACGGCCCGCTACTTCACCCCCGCCGACGTCCCGCCGCTCGCCCCCGTGAGCAGCGCCGCCGACCGGGACGCCTTCCGCTCGCTCCTCGGCGACCACTACCAGCGCGGCGCCGGCCGGGTCGAACCGGCCGTCACCCGCCTGCCGGGCCTGCGCTCGACCGGCCGGGACGACCTCAAGCCCGACCTGGTCGCCGTGCTGCTGCACCACGAGGGCGCCGACGTGCCCGCCGGCCCGGCCGCGCTGGTCGCCGGGGCCCGCAGCGGCGCGCCCGGCCCGCTCGCGCCCTACCTCGCCTGCCTGGCGTCGGGCCTGCGCCGCCTGCCGAGCCACCACGGCGCGGTGCTGCTCGGCGCCGACGTCCCGCCCGAGATCCTCGACGCCTACCCTCCGGGACTGGTCCTCGTCGAGCCGGCGCCGGTCACCGGCGTCTCCTCACCCGCGGCCGACCTCGGCACGCCGGTGGAGTTCGCCGTGTGGTCGACAACCGGGCGCCGGACGGCCGTGTTCGCCGCCGACGGCGAGGTACCGCAGGTCGTCTTCTCCCCCGGCACCACCTTCACCGTCCTCGACACCGTCCCCGGCGACGGCACGACCCGCCCCGCCCGCGTCCTGCTGCGCGAGACCACCAGCACGCCCCCGGCCACCGCCGACGCCGCACGCGACCGCAGTGCCCGGGACCGCCTGCGGGCCTGGCTGGAGCGCCGCGACGGCACGGCCCCGGCCGACCGCCGCCCGGTCACCGGACCGGAACGCTTCCGCCTGACGCCCGGCACCGCCCTGCCCGCCCGCCCCGGCGCCGGCCCGTGACCTGCCCGGCTCCGGCGGACGGCCCGGTCCTCGGCCGCCGGGCCCGGCGCTGACGAGCGCCTGGACGCAGGGCAGGTCATCGCCGGTCCCCGTCGAGTTCAGCGCGCAGCAGCGGTGATCACCCCGATATCGCCCCTGGAACGTCTGGAACTCCCCTGGAACGTCCCTCGGGTGGGCGTCACCTGCCCACGGCGTAGCCCTGCATGCCGCGCGGGTTGGCGGCCGCCGACAGGACGCCGGTCTCGGGGTCGCGGGCGACGGCGCACAGGCGGCCCTCCGACCACGGGCCCCCGACGGTGACGTCGTGGCCGCGCCGGCGCAGGCCCTCGATGACGTCCGGGCCGAGGCGGGACTCGACGAAGAGGCTGCCGGGCCGGCCGGCGCGCGGATAGAAGGAGCTCGGGAAGCTCTCGGTGTGCCAGTTCGGCTCGTCGATCGCGCCCTGGAGGTCGAGCCCGCCGCGCATCGGCGGGCGCAGGGCGAGGGCGAGGAGGAAGTGCAGGCTCCACTGGTCCTGCTGGTCGCCGCCCGGTGTGCCGAAAGCGAGGACGGGCCGGTCGCCGCGCAGGGCGAGGGACGGCGAGAGGGTGGTGCGCGGACGGCGGCCGGGGGTGAGGGAGTTGGGCAGTCCGGGGGTGAGGGCGGCCATCTGGAGGCGGGTGCCGAGCGGGAAGCCGAGTCCCGGGACGACGGGGTTGGACTGGAGCCAGCCGCCGCTCGGGGTGGCGGAGACGAGGTTGCCCCAGCGGTCCACGACGTCCACGTGGCAGGTGTCGCCGCGGGTGCCGCCGTCCCTGGCGACGGTGGGCTCGCCGGAGCCGGGCGCCGCCTCGGCGGGGGCGTACTCGGCGAGCCTGGGCGCACGGCCCTCGGGGCTGCCGGGCCGCAGGTCGTAGGACGCCCGGCCGCCGATCAGGGCACGGCGGTCGTCGTTGTACCCGGGCGACAGGAGCGCCTTGAGCGGCACCTCGGCGGCGTCGCCGAACGCGTCGCCGTACCAGGCCTCGCGGTCGGCCATGGCGAGCTTGGTGCCCTCCACGAGTGTGTGGACGTACTCGGCCCCGTCCAGCGTCCCGAAGTCGTCCGGCAGCAGGGCGAGTTGCTGGAGGAACACCGGGCCCTGGCTCCACGGTCCCGGCTTGGCGACCGTCCACCCGTTCCAGGTGTGCGTGACCGGCTCCTCGTAGTGCGCTTCGAAGGCCGCGAGGTCGTCGCCGGTCAGGGTGCCCGCGTGGCGCTCTCCGGAGGTGTCCAGCGCGGGACGGGCCGCGAAGCCGGCCAGTGCCTCGGCGATGAAGCCCTCCCGCCAGACCCGGCGCGCCGCGTCGATCTGTGCCTCGCGCCCGCTCCCGGCGGCCTCGGCCTCGGCGACCAGGCGCCGCCAGGTCGCGGCGAGCGGCGGGTTGGTGAGCAGCGCGCCGGGGCGCGGCGCGTGCCCGCCGGGCAGGTAGAGCTCCGCCGAGCTCGTCCACTCCCGTTCGAAGAGCTCCCGGACGGTCTCGACGGTCGCCCCGATCCGCTCGACCGCCGGGTGCCCGTGCTCGGCGTACCCGATGGCGAACCGCAGGACCTCCGCCAGCCGCTTGGTGCCGTGGTCGCGCAGCAGGAGCAGCCAGGCGTCGAACGCCCCGGGCACGGCGGCCGCCAGCGGTCCCGTCCCCGGGACGAGGGACAGGCCGAGCGAGCGGTAGTGCCCGATGCCCGCCCCGGCGGGCGCGGGCCCCTGCCCGCACAGCACCCGCACCGGCCCGTCCGCGGGCGCGAGGATGATCGGCACCTCGCCCGCGGGCCCGTTCAGGTGCGGTTCGACGACGTGCAGCGTGAACGCGGCGGCCACGGCCGCGTCGAACGCGTTCCCGCCGTCCTCCAGCACCGCCTGGCCGGCCGCCGACGCCAGCCAGTGCGTCGACGAGACCATCCCGAACGTCCCCTGCAAGGTCGGTCGAGTCGTGAACACCGGTACCCCTCCCATCCTGAAGCCCCCGCCGTCTCCGGTTGGCACCCATCGTGTCCACTGCCGACCGTCCTGTCACCACCGCCACCGCCCGGAGCCGCGCTGCTCCGGAGGGTGAGGATCGTCACTGGTTCGCTCCATGGGCCCGCAGGGTGGGTAGGTGTACGTTCCAGCGACCACCGGGCGGGGATCCCGACTCCCCCTCGATCGCAGTTGCTCCGGTCCGCAGCGCCTCCGGCGAAGAGAGGTACCAGACATGTCTGCACAGGTGCCGGTCCACCACCATCCACCCCAGCGCGTCGGTGTGGTCGCCGAGTCGAGCGTCGGGGAGACCCGCGTCGCGGCGACGCCACCGACGGTGCGGCAGTTGCTCGGGCTCGGCTACGAGGTCGTCGTCGAGTCGGGGGCCGGGACGGCCTCCGGCTTCACCGACGCGGCGTACGCCGAGGCCGGCGCGCGCATCGGCGACGCCTGGGCGGCCGAGGTCGTCCTGAAGGTCAACCCGCCGTCGGGCGACGAGATCGCCCGGTTGGGTGAGGACGCGACCCTCGTCGCCCTGCTCGCACCGGCGCAGCGCCCCGAACTGCTGAAGGCGCTGTCGGCACGCGGCGTCACCGCGCTGGCGCTGGACGCGGTCCCGCGGATCTCCCGGGCGCAGTCGATGGACGTGCTCAGCTCGATGGCCAACATCGCCGGGTACCGGGCGGTGATCGAGGCGGCCCACGTGTTCGGGCGGTTCTTCACCGGGCAGGTCACCGCCGCGGGCAAGGTGCCGCCGGCCAAGGTCCTGGTGGCGGGCGCCGGTGTGGCCGGGCTGGCCGCGATCGGTGCGGCGTCCAGCCTCGGCGCGATCGTCCGGGCGACCGATCCGCGGCCCGAAGTCGCCGACCAGGTCCGGTCGTTGGGCGGCGAGTACCTGGCCGTGGAGGTGGCCCAGGAGGCGGGCTCGGACGGCTACGCCAGGGCGACGTCGGCCGAGTACGACCGGGCCGCCGCCGCGCTCTACCACGAGCAGGCGCGGGACGTGGACATCGTCGTCACGACCGCGCTGATCCCCGGCAGGCCTGCGCCGCGGCTGCTCACGGCCGAGAACGTCGCGGCGATGCGGCCGGGCAGCGTCATCGTCGACATGGCCGCGGCGCAGGGCGGCAACGTCGAGGGCACCGTGCCCGGACGCGCCGTGGTCACCGACAACGGGGTCACCATCATCGGCTACACCGACCTGACGGCCCGGCTGCCCGCCCAGGCCTCGCAGCTGTTCGGCACCAACCTGGTGAACCTGCTGAAGCTGCTGACGCCGGGCGGGGACGGGCGGCTGGCCGTCGACTTCGACGACGTGGTGCAGCGGGCGGTGACGGTCGTCCGGGCCGGCGAGGTCACCTGGCCGCCGCCGCCCGTGGCCGTGTCGGCCGCCACCGCCGGCACAGCCACCACCGCCGCTGCCACCGGCCAAGCGGCTGCCGCGCAGATCGGCCCGAAGCCGTCCCGGCTCACCCCGCCGCTGCGCTTCGGGCTGATCGGCCTCGGGATGCTGGCGACCTTCCTCCTGATCGCCTACGCGCCGGCCCAACTGGCCCGGAACTTCACGGTGTTCGCACTTGCCGTGGTCATCGGCTACTACGTCATCGGCAAGGTCCACCACGCCCTGCACACCCCACTGATGTCGGTGACGAACGCGATCTCCGGGATCGTGGTGATCGGTGCCCTGCTCCAGATCGGGCACGAGAGCCGGCTCGTGACGGCGCTGTCCTTCGTGGCGGTCCTGCTGACGAGCGTGAACGTCTTCGGCGGCTTCGCCGTCACCCGCCGCATGCTGTCGATGTTCTCGATCTCCCCCACCTCCCAGCCGTCCCAGCCGTCCGCGTCGTCCCCGTCGTCCCAGCCGTCCTCCGAAAGGCGTTGAGTCCGATGACTTCCACGACGGCCTCCCACGCCGCGGACCTGGTCGCCGCGCTGCTGTTCGTCCTCAGCCTGGCCGGGCTGTCCCAGCACCGGACCTCGCGGGCCGGCGTCGTCTACGGCATCGCCGGCATGGCCCTCGCCCTGGTCGCCACCGTCGTGCTGGCGGCGCGGGACGTCTCCGCCGGCGCGGTCGCGCTGATCGTCCTCGCGATGGTGCTCGGCGGGGCGGCGGGCCTGTGGCGGGCGCGGCGGGTCGAGATGACGCAGATGCCCGAGCTCATCGCCGTGCTGCACAGCTTCGTCGGCCTCGCCGCCGTCCTGGTCGGCTGGAACGGCTACCTGGAGGTCGAGTCCCACGGGTCCGCCCAGACCCGGGTGGCCGGGGACCTGCTGGGCATCCACCACGCCGAGGTCTTCATCGGCGTGTTCATCGGCGCGGTCACGTTCACCGGCTCGATCGTGGCCTTCCTGAAGCTGTCCGCCAGGATCGCCTCGCGCCCGCTGGTGCTGCCGGGCAAGAACGCGCTCAACGTGGGCGCGCTGGCCGCGTTCGCGGTGCTGACGGCCTGGTTCACGGCCAGCCCGGGTCTCGGCCTCATGATCGCGGTCACCGTCCTGGCGCTCGCCCTGGGCTGGCACCTGGTCGCCTCGATCGGCGGCGGCGACATGCCCGTCGTCGTCTCCATGCTGAACAGCTACTCGGGCTGGGCAGCGGCGGCGGCCGGGTTCCTGCTCGACAACGACCTGCTGATCGTCACCGGGGCCCTGGTCGGGTCCTCCGGCGCCTACCTGTCGTACATCATGTGCAAGGCCATGAACCGCTCGTTCCTGTCGGTCATCGCGGGCGGGTTCGGCATCGAGGCTCCGTCGGGCTCCGCGCAGGAGCAGGGCGAGCACCGCGAGATCCGCGCGGAGGAGGCCGCCGGGCTGCTCGCCGCGGCCCGGTCCGTGGTCATCACACCCGGCTACGGCATGGCGGTGGCCCAGGCGCAGCACCCGGTGGCGGAGCTGACCCGGCGGCTGCGCGAGCGCGGGATCGGGGTGCGGTTCGGCGTGCACCCGGTGGCGGGCCGTCTGCCCGGGCACATGAACGTCCTGCTGGCCGAGGCGAAGGTGCCGTACGACATCGTCCTGGAGATGGACGAGATCAACGACGACCTCGCCGCGACCTCGGTCGTCCTCGTCATCGGCGCCAACGACACCGTCAACCCGGCCGCCACCGACGATCCGTCCAGCCCGATCGCCGGCATGCCCGTGCTGCGGGTGTGGGAGGCGGAGCAGGTGATCGTCTTCAAGCGGTCGATGGCCTCCGGCTACGCCGGCGTGCAGAACCCGCTGTTCTTCCGGGAGAACACCGGCATGCTGTTCGGCGACGCCCGGCAGAGCGTGGAGGCGATCCTCCGGGCCCTGCCCGAGGGCCACGGCGGTCCGGCCGCCGCCGTCCGCCAGACGACGGCGGCGGGTTAGCGAACGGCGGGTCGGCGGACGCGGCCGGTCGACGGACGCGACGGACGCGGCGGACGCGGCGGACCGCCCGGGCACCGGGCCCGGACGGTCCGCCCACCGGCCCGCCCGCCCGCCGGCCCACCGCACGAACCGCCCGCTCAGCCCTTCGCCAGCAGCCGCCGGACGTTCTCGGCCTTCGGGGAGCCGAGTTCCTCGTAGAGGGCGAGGCTGCGGCGCCACGCCTCGGCGGCGGCCGCGGCCTGGCCGAGGTGCCGGCGGATGATGCCGAGCTGTTCCAGCGCGGACGCGGTGCCGTCGCGGTCGCCGATGTCCTCGCGGATCGCCACGGCCTGCCCGGCCAGGTCCAGGGCCCTCGCGAAGTCGCCGGTGTCCTGGAGGACTTGGGCGGTGACGTGCAGGGCGTGGCCCTCGCCGTAGCGGGAGCCGAGCGCCTGGAAGGCGGCCAGCGCGAGGCGGCAGTTGACGAGTGCGGGGTCGTACCGGCCGAGGACGCGGTAGGCGGGGATCAGGTTGAGGAGGCAGACGGCCTCGCCGTAGCGGTCGCCGGCGGTGCGGAAGGCGTCGGCGGCACGGGTGAGGTGGCCGATGGCCGTCTCGTAGTCCTGGAGCTGGCGGTGGCTGACGCCCAGGTTGGCCTCGATCATGGCGGTGGCCTCCGGGTCGCCGTCGCCGAGGAGGCCGTCGGCGTGCCGGTAGCGGGAGATGGCCTCGCGGTAGTCGCCCTGGGCGTGGGCGAGGGTGCCGGCCTGGACGAGCATGAGGGCCTCGCCGGTGCGGTCCGCCGAGCGGCGGGCGTGGTCGAGGGCGAGCCCGGTGGCGTTGTTCCAGTCCCCCCAGTACTTGCGCAGGGTGAAGAACGGCCAGAGGCTGTGGGCGAGTTGCCAGCACAGCGGGTCGTCGTCCCGGCCGGCGGCGTGCCGCACGAGGTCGACGAGGTTGGCGCGTTCGGTCTCGTACCAGGCCATGGCCGCCTCGGCGCCGTCGAAGTCCGGCTGCGGCAGGCCGGGCGGGGGCGGTGCGGCGGGGGCGAGGCGGGCGTGCGGCACGAGGAGCATCCCGGCCCGGCGGGAGGCGTGCAGGTACCAGAGCGCGAGGCGCCGTTCGGCGGCGAGGCGCCCGGCCGGGGCGTCCTCATTGCGGGCGCGCTCCTGGGCGTAGAGCCGGATGAGGTCGTGGAAGCCGTAGCGGCCGGACTCGGGCGCCTGGAGCAGGTGGTGGGCGGTCAGTTCGGCGAGGAGCCGTTCGCTGGGCGCCGGGTCGCGGTCCAGCAGCGCGGCGGCGGCCGGCACCCCGACCGACCGGCCGGGCACCAGGGCCAGCAGCCGGAACGCGGCGGCCTGGTCGGGGGCGAGGTGGGCGTAGCTGGCCTCGAAGCTGACCCGCACCGCGCGGTCGCCGACCCGGAGTTCGTCCAGCCGTCCGCGCGCGTCGGCGAGCCGCTCGGCCAGCATCCGCACCGTGCGGCCGGGTTCGGTGACGAGCCGGCTGCCCGTGATGCGCAGCGCGAGCGGCAGGCCGGCGCAGTGGGCGAGCAGTTCGGTGGTCGCGTCCGGCTCCGAGGACAGCACGGCGGGGTCGGCGATGCGGCCGAGCAGGTCCCTGGCCTCGGTGTCAGTGAACGCGGCGAGCTCGATCCGCTCCACGCAGTCGAGTTCGGGCAGCCGGCTGCGGCTGGTGAGCAGCACCGCGCAGCCGCTGCTGGCCGGGAGCACGGGCCGGATCTGGGCGCCGTCGAGCACGTCGTCGAGCACGATCAGGACGCGTCGGCCGGTCAGCAGGCTCCGGTAGAGGGCGGCGCGTTCGTCGAGTGCCGGGGGGACGTCGGTGGGGCTCACGCCGAGCGCCCGCAGGAGGCGCGCGGCGACCTCGGCGGCGGGTACGGGCGCCTGGTCGGCGCCGCGCAGGCTGGCGAACAGCTGGCCGTCGGGGTAGCGGTCCCGGTGCGCGTGTGCGGCGTGCACGGCGAGGCTGGTCTTGCCGATCCCGCCGGGGCCGGTGACCACGAGCACCGGGGTCCGCCCGGCGGTGCCGTCGCGGCCGAGCGCGTGCCGGACGGCTTCCAGCGCTGCCGTGCGGCTGGTGAAGTCCGGTAGGTCCGCCGGGAGTTGAGCGGGAGCCCGGACGGCTTCCGAGCGTGGCGCGCCGGTCTCGGCGTTGGCACCGGCGTTGGCACCGGCGTTGGCACCGGCGTCCGTCCGGGGCCCGGCCGGCTCCGCACGGGCCGGCTCCGCACGGGCCGCGGCGATCAGTTCGGCCCGGTCGCCGTCGGCCAGCCCCAGCGCGTCGGCGAGCGCGGCGACCGACTTCAGCCGGGGGTTGCGCCGGCCCGCCTCCAGCATGCCGATCGCGTGCGTGGAGACGCCCGACCGTTCGGCGAGGCCCTCCTGGGTCCACCCGAGGCGCAGCCGGTATTCGCGCACCATGTCCCCGAAACGCACGACAACCCCCATCGCCCCCGCCGAGATGCCGCCGCCAACTATGGCATGTTCCATGCCAGGGCGTGGCGCGGGGAACGCAGGCCGAACGCAGGGGTTACGCCATGGACCGCCGACCCCGCCGGGCCAAGACTCGTGTCCGCCCGGATGCCGGTACCCGGCGGTACGCGAAGGATCCCAAGGACCCCTCGGGCCCGCAAGACCTGCGGCACCCGCCGTGCCCGTGGCGTCCGGGGCAGCACCGCACACCGAGGACCAGGAAGACCAGGAAGTCCAGGAGAGCCAGGAAGACCAGGGGGAATCGTGAAACGCATCAAGTCCGCGCTGGCGGCGGGTGTCGCCGGCGTGGTCGGACTCGCGGGCCTCGCGCTGGCCCAGCCGGCCGGCGCGGCGACGCCGGCCACGCAGCGAGTGCTCGCCGAACTCGGGCACGTCCAGGGCCTGTTGCCCGCCACCGGGCACGCTTCGGCCAGGGCCGAGGCGGCGGCCGAGCAGTCGCAGGCGCCCGCCCGGATCGCACTGAAGGGCGCCAAGGGCGCGGCCTCGCAGGTCCGTTCGCAGGTGGCGGTGTCGCCCGACGCGCTGCCGGACACCGACAGCGCCGTCATCACCGACACCACCGCCGTCTCGCACGTCTTCGTGCTCCGCACCGCGCGCGCCGCGACCGACGTGAGCTTCACCGTCGACGGCTTCGACGGCCGGCTGGTCGCCGATCCGCTCGGCGGCGTCCTGCTGGTCGACCGGACGACCGGCCGGGCCGACAGCCGGATCAGCGCGCCGTGGGCGTACGACGCCAACGGCCGTGCACTGCCGACCAGTTACACGGTCGACGGTGGCACCGTCACCCAGCACGTCGACACCCGCGGCGCCGCGTTCCCGGTCGTGGCCGACCCGCACTACACCTGGGGCTGGATCACCGGCACGGTGTACTTCAACCGCAACGAGACCTCGCACATGGCCTCCGACGCGGGCTTCACCGCGGCCATGTTCGCGTTCGCCCCGCCGCCGTTCAACCTGATCGGCGCCATGGTCGCCGGGAACATCTCCCGGGTGGCGTGGAACGCCGACAGCGACCACAAGTGCGTGAAGGTCAAGTCCCTGGCGCCGGTCTTCCCGGCGTCCGAGTACTCCGGGGGGTACTGCCGGTGATCACCAGGACGAAAGCATCGAACTCCCTCGCACGGAGGGCACTCCGGGCAGCAGTGGTCGCCGTCTCGATGCTGCTGACGCTGGCCTTCGCCGGGATCGCGACCCCCGCGACGGCGGTCACCGGCGGCGGACCGGCCACGACGGGGCAGTACCCGTGGATGGTCCACTTCCAGGACACCAGCAAGTACCCGCTCTTCAGCTACAGCTGCGGCGGCGTCCTGATCGCGCCGGACAAGGTCCTGACGGCCGGGCACTGCGGCCGGGAGTACCAGAGCAAGATCGACCACTCCGCGGTCGTGCAGGGGCAGACGAACATCCTCCAGGGCGGCACCGCCTACCGCATCGCCCGGATCGACATCAGCCCCCAGTTCTACCCCGACCAGGAGACCGGTCCCTGGAAGACGTACGACATCCACCAGGGCGACGTCGCCGTGGTGACGCTGCAGAACTCGATGGTCGGCGTGCCGACGATCCCGTTCGCGCACATCCCGGCCGACGAGACCCTCAGCGGGCAGGGCCTGATCCTCGGCTGGTCACTGGAGAACGTCGACAGCCACGGCGACCCCCGGGAGCGGCTCCGCTCGTCGATGGTCCCGATCCTGCCGGACTCGGCCTGCACCCGCCCCTACGGCGGCATGTACCGGGTCGGCCAGATGATCTGCGCCGGCGACGCCAAGCACGACGCCTGCAACGGCGACAGCGGCGGTCCGCTGATCCGCAACGGCTGGGTCATCGGGATCATCTCCGGCGGCGGCAACAACGGCTGCGACCAGGCCGGCTACCCCGGCACCTACACCCGGGTCGCCGCGTTCTCCAACTGGATCCAGCAGATGAAGGAGGACCGCGACCACGCGCCCTTCTACGTCAACGGCAAGTGCATGGACGGGGACGTCGCCAACGGCGACCACGTCCCGGGGATGAAGGTCCAGCTCTGGGACTGCAACGGCTGGCGCAACCAGTTCTGGTACACGCTGAAGGACCACATCTTCAACGACCGCAACAACTACTGCATGAGCGCCGACATCAGCCACGGGAGCTACAACGGGATGCCGGTGCTCCTCCAGCCCTGCCACACCTGGACCGCCCCGAACGAGACCTGGATCATCGACGGCTACACGATCAAGAGCGCCTACAACAACAAGTGCCTCGACGCGGACATATCCGGCGGCTACCACAACGGGATGAAAGTCCAGCTGTGGGACTGCAACGGATGGACCAACCAGCAGTTCTGGTGACCCCTCACGGACGCGCGGCGCCGCGGCCCACCCCGACCACCCAGGGCGCGGCCGCCCGCGCCCCCCCGCCCCGGCGCGCGCCCGCCGCGGGCCGGGTGGCGGGCCCGACCTGACGCGGGGTGCGCCGGGGCGAGCCGGTGGGGATCTGTGCGGCGGGCCGGGGCGAGCACGTCCACCGGGGTGCCCGCACCCTCGCCGGGACGGGCGCCCCAGCCGCGCAGGCGGTCGGCCAACTGCCGCACCCGGCGGTCCTCCGGGCCGGGGACGAGGTAGAACAGCGACTCGTCCACCTCGGCGTCATCCCCGCCCCAGCGCACGACGCCCTCGCACTCGGCGAGGATGTCCCGCAGCACCAGCTCCTGGTGGGCGAAGAGCCCGCCCTTCGCCGAGGCGCCGGGGCGGATGCGCACGGCGGTGCCGGAGGCGAGGTTCGACTCCGCGGCGCCCGCGCGCAGGCCGCCGATCGCCTGCCAGCCGAGCAGGTCGCCGCTCGGGAGCTCCTCCACCTCGTAGTGGAAGCGCCGGATCACGTGGACGAGGATCTCCTCCGCGTCACCGATCCGGATGTCGACGGTGAGGCCCGTGCCGGCCACCGGGCGGGTCCAGACCGTGGAGACGTGGTTCGCCTCCTTCTCGATCGTCCAGCCGTTGGCACTGGTCGGGAGCTTCTTCGCCGGGACGCCCGGCTCGGCCGTCCCCTTCGACGGCGCCGCCGAGGCGGTGCCGGGGAGCAGCGCGCCCAGGGCCGTGGCCGCGCCGACGACGGCGGCACCCTTGACCGCGGCCCGCCGCGTGAATCCGATCTGCACGTCTTCCATTTCCTTGTGTCCCCCTATGTCTTCCGTCTTCCGGTACGCCGTCTGCTACAGAACGACGATCAGCACGAGCGTGGGCACGAGCAGCAGCAGCGCGCTGACCGGCCAGTACGCCCGGCCCGAGCCCGGGGCCGTCCGCCGCCGCACGGCCCGGTTGGCGAGCCACCACAGCAGCGTGAACATCCCCACCACCGGGACCAGGACCAGCAGCATCGGCAGGACGCCGTCGTTCTCAGTCGGCTCCCGCGTGGTCCAACCCAGGGCGGCGAGCGGCCAGTTGGCGGCGAAGTACCAGAGCAGCCAGACCGGCACGACGGCGGGCAGCCCCAGCAGCAGGTTCAGGGCGGCGGCGGCCGGCGAGTACGTGCGCATGTGCTCGTGCCCCGGGCTCACTTGCTGCGCGACAGCAGGTTGTAGTTCTCCAGCACGTTGTACAGCCCGATCAGCTCGCGGCCGTACTGCTGCGCCGCGTCGCCGAGGCCGTTGTAGCGGGCGAGCAGCGCCTGGGTGTCGGCCTGGCCGGTGGTCAGTCCGGGCCGGGCGATGCCGAGCTGGCGGGAGTTGTAGATCGTCAGGTAGGTGACCGAGCGGATGTTGTAGGCCGGGTCCTGGAGGTTGTCCCAGACCTCCCGCAGGTTGGCCTCGGTGAGCTTCGTCCCGTTGATCAGGCCCTCGCTCAGGCAGTGGTTGCGGGCCTCGATGGCGATCCGGGCGAAGATCTGGCCCCAGCCGGTGCTGCAGTCGTCCTTGAGGCCGTTGCGGACGGCGGCGTCGGCGGCCACGTCGAGCGCGTTGAGCTTGCGCAGCTCCCACAGCACGGGGGCCTGGATCAGCGCCTTGCGCAGCTTGAACTCGCGGGCGAGCGCGGTGAACAGCCAGTCGGCGCTGAGCACGAGGTCGAAGGCCTTGGTGGTGGAGACGCCGCCGAGGGTGGCCCAGTCCTTGTCCGTCCAGCCGTCGCCGCCGGTCTCCGGCACGCCGATCGAGGTGAGGTAGCCCTGCACGTCGCGCAGCATGGCGTCGCGGTAGGCGGTCTTGTCGAGGTCGGTGTCGAGCCCGGCGACGGTGCCGGCGCCGGGGTCGAAGTCGCCCTGGCCGGTGTCCCGGCCGGAGGCGATGTCGGTGTCGATCTCGATGGCCGACGCGCCGCTGCCCACCGTGACGGTGGCGATCTGGTCGAACGCCCAGTTGCTCGGCATCGGGTAGCCGAGGTTGCCGGAGAAGCCGCTGGACATGTCGGAGACGAAGCTGGTCCGGGCGAAGCCCGCGTCGGCCACCCGCTGGCACACGTTGCGCGGCCCGTAGACGCCGACCTGGTAGGACGAGTTCTCGCTCACGGTGTGGTGCACGCCGCGGAAGTGCGGGATGACATAGCTGCCGACCTCGCCGTCCATGGCGTCGTAGTCGACCGCGAAGTAGATCGTCGTGCCGGCCTTGAAGCCGTGGAAGCGCGCCCACTCGATCGCGCGGAACGCGTCGCTGGTGCCCTGGTTGTAGCTGAAGTAGTCGGCCGACCGGCTCCACGTCTGGTAGATCGGGAAGCAGCGCAGCCCGTACTGCCTGATGGTGTCCAGCTCGCCGGGCTGGATCTGCTTCTCCGGCAGGCTGGTGGTCGACGGGTTGGACAGGTACCGGCCGACGTACTGGTAGCCGGCGTCCTTGAGGGCCTGCGCGCGGGCCGGGGTGATCTTGGTGACGCCGTCGCAGGCGCTGCCGCGCCGGCTCTGGTCGCCGTAGGAGACGAGCAGCGAGGCCCAGGTCTGGAAGTCGCCGACGCCGGTGACCGGCAGCTTGACGAAGGACTGGAACGCCTCGACCCCGCTCTTCACGGCGGCCGTGAAGTCGCCGAACGCGACGTCCCGCCGGTTGAGGACCATCGCCGCCGTGAACAGCATCGGCCAGGTGCCGGTGGCGCCGGCCGAGACGGTGTGGCTCTTGAGCCCCGCCTGGGTGCCGGGCCCGAACGCGCCGTTGGCGGTGCCGTCGGCCATGCCGATCTCGTACTGAATCGCGAAGAGCATCGACTTGGCGACGTCCCGCGAGTGGTGCCCGTCGCAGGGGATCACGAAGAAGTCCCTGCGGTTGACGTAACGGCCGTTCAGCCAGCGCTGGATGGCCCGGATGCCGTCCGTCCCGTCGCCGACGGTGACGTACGCGTCCATGGTGAGCAGGCCCTTGACGACCTTGGGTTCGAGCGAGCTGCCAGGGAACACCCCGTCGAGGCCCATGTGGAGCTTGAGCTTGGCGACCGCCGCCCTGACCCGGCCGTTGTACGTGCCGTCGATCTCGCCGCCGTCGTAGCCCTTGCAGTACAGGGCGGCCTGCAGGATCCGGCAGAAGTTCGCGGACGGGACGGTCGTCTCGTCCAGCTTCGGGTACTTGGCCTGCAGCGTCGACAGCGTGGTCGGGCCGAAGGAGTTCGAGAGGGAGGTGATGCCCATCTCGTACTGGAGCGCGCGGGTCAGCGCGTACATCACCGTCCAGCCGGTGCGGCCGTCCTCGTCCAGCTTCGAAATCCCAAGCGTGGCACCGTTGTTGTAGGTCGTGTTGACGAACCTCTGAGCCAGCCGGACCATCTCGTCAGCCATGGGCTGCGATCCCCCCGTTCGCGCCTCGCCACGGCTCCTCCGCCGCGGCACGGCCACGAACTTTACCAGGGCTTTTCCTGGCCTTGGCGATCGGATTGCAGGAACTGCTCGGCCCAGATGATCTTGCCCTCGGCGGTGTAGCGCACGCCCCAGCGGTCCGTGAGCCGGGCCACCAGGTACAGGCCGCGCCCGCCCTCGTCCTCGTCGGCCGCGTAGCGCAGGTGCGGGGAGGTGCTGCCGGTGTCGGAGACCTCGCAGATCAGCGTGCGGTCGTACAGCAGCCGCACCCGGATCGGTCCGCTCCCGTAGCGGATGGCGTTCGTCACCAGCTCGCTGAGCACCAGCTCGGTGACGAACCCGGCCTCGTCCAGGCCCCAGTCGCCGAGCCGCCGGACGGCCTCGGCGCGGACCTCCGCCACCGCCTCGAACTCGGCGCTGACCTCCCACCCGGCGATCCGCTCCGGCGCCAGCACCCGGGTGCGGGCGACGAGGAGCGCGATGTCGTCGCTCTGCCGCGCGGGCAGCAGGACGTCGAGCACGGCGGTGCAGACCTCCTGGGGCGAGCGGCCCGGACGGCCGAGGGTCTCGGTGAGGAGGTCCAGGCCGACCCCGACGTCGCGGGTGCGGTCCTCGATGAGGCCGTCGGTGTAGAGCACCAGGCTGCTGCCCTCCGCCAGCCGCAACTCCGCGGCCTCGAACGGCATTCCGCCCAGACCGAGCGGCGGACCGGCCGGCAGCACCGGCAGCTCCACGGTCCCGTCCGGGTGGACGAGCGCGGGCGGCGGGTGCCCGGCCCGGGCCAGGGCGCAGATCCCGGTCGTCGGGTCGTAGATGCAGTAGAGGCACGTCGCGCCGGTGATCGCGTGCTCCCCGTCGGAATCCGCCGTCTCCTGGTCGATGTGGGTGACCAGCTCGTCCAGGTGCCCGAGGAGTTCGTCCGGCGGCAGGTCGAGGGTGGAGAAGTTCTGGACGGCGGTGCGCAGCCGGCCCATGGTCGCGGCGGCGTGCAGGCCGTGGCCGACCACGTCGCCGACGACCAGCGCGACCCGGGCGCCCGGCAGCGGGATCACGTCGAACCAGTCCCCGCCGACCCCCGCCTGGGCCGGCAGGTAGCGGTGGGCGACGTCGACGGCGCTCTGCTCGGGCAGGGCCCGCGGCAGCAGGCTGTGCTGGAGCGTGACGGCCATCGTGTGCTCGCGCGTGAAACGGCGGGCGTTGTCGACCGACACGGCGGCCCGGGCGGTCAGCTCCTCGGCCAGCGACAGGTCGTCCTCCTCGAACGGACCCCGCTCCCGGCCGCGCCAGAAGCACGCGACGCCCATCAGCACGCCCCGCGCCGTCAGCGGCACCGCGATCAGCGAGCCCAGGCCGAACTCCAGCACCGCCTGGGTGCGTTCGGTGTCCTGCCGCCGCCACCCCGCGTCGGCCGCCAGCTCGGGCACCAGCGTGGAGCGCCCGCCGACGAAACCCTCCGCCTGCGGGGTGCTCCCGGCCCACCGGACCAGCTCCCCCCGCGGGTACAGCGGCGAGTCGTCCCTGATCCCGTCGACCGAGACCCGCCGCAGCTCGACCGGCTCGCCGACGGCCGGCGTCCGCGGCTCCTCACCGCTCAGGACCGCCTCGGCGAGGTCGACGGTCGCGAAATCGCAGAACTCCCGGACGGCCATCCCCGCGAGTTCGTCCGCGGTGCGCCGCACGTCCAGCGTCGTGCCGATGGCGACGCTCGCGTCGTAGAGCATCCGCAGCCGGCCGCGGGCGGTCTCGGCCCGCCCCGCGAGGGCGCGCAGCTCGGTGGAGTCGCGCAGCGTGGTGACGCTGCCGGCCGGGCCGTCCCCGCTGTCGGTGGGCCGGGTGTTGACGGCCAGCAGGCGCTCGCCGACGGGGAGCACCTCGTCGCTCACCTCGCGGCCGGACACCAGCAGTTCGGCGGTGCGCGCGGCGAGGCCGAGGTCCGTGACGGCGCGCCCCTCCGCGTCGGCGGGCAGGTCGAGCAGCCGCCGCGCCTCGTCGTTGGCGAGCAGGATCCGGCCGTCCCCGCTGACGATCACCACGCCCTCGCGCACCGCGTGCAGCACGGCGTCGTGGTGCTCGTACATCCGCGTCATCTCCTCCGGCCCCAGGCCGTGGGTCTGGCGCAGGAGCCGCCGCCCCACCAGCGCCGTCCCGCCCGTGGCGACGCCGAGCGCGACGGCGCCGGCCCCGAGGACGACCGGCAGCTGGCGGTCGATCGCGCTGCTGACGTTGGCGACCTTCATCCCGGAGGACACGATCCCGACGACGGCGCCGCCGGAGTCCTCGACCGGCACGACGACCTGGTACTCCTGGCCGAGCGGCCCGTGCACCTGCTCGACGGTGACCTTGCCCTCCAGCGAAGGACCGATGGTGCCGACGAACTTCTTGCCGATCAGCTGCGGCTCGGGGTGGGTGTAGCGGATGCCGTTGCGGTCGGTGACCACGATGAAGTCGACCATGGCCGCCTTGCGGGCCGCCTCGGTCAGCGGCTGGAGGACGGCGCTGGGATTCGGCCCCTCCATCGTCGCCACCAGGCCCGGACCGTGGGCGAAGCTCTCGGCGGCGGCGAGCGAGCGGTCACGGGCCGCGTCGAACCGGTCGCTGCGGGACTGCACCAGCAGCGCCACGACGGCCACCACCACGAGCAGCAGGACGATCAGCACCTGGAGGACGAACATCTGGCCGGCGACGCTGCGGATCCCCAGCACCGACCGCGGGCGCCGCGCCGGAGGTTCCCGCGGTACCGGATTCGGGTGTCGCCGCTCCCGGCGGCCACCCGGTCGGCCCGGGGGCAGCCGGGGCGTGGGGCCCTGGTCCGCGGCCATACCCCCATGATCCCGCCCCGGGCGCGGGCGGAAACGTCGGACGGGAACGTCGTGCGGGCCGGCGCACGGGCTCAGCGCGGGACGGACCGGACCAGCAGCAGCGCCACGTCGTCGGTGCGGTGCTCTCCGTGCCCGGCCCGGTCGATCAGCGCGTCGGCCAGCCGGTCGAGCGGCTCTGCGCCGCGCCGGGCCAGCGTCGCGACGAGGCCGGCCAGCGCCCGGTCGGGATCGGCCCCGGGGGTGTCGACCAGGCCGTCGGTGTACAGGACCAGCGTGGTGCCGACCGGCAGGGGGACGGAAATCTGCGGGTACTCGGCGGCCGGGTCGACGTTCAGCACCATCCCGACGTCCGGCTCCAGCACCTCCGCCCGGCCGTCCGGCCCGTACAGCAGCGGCGCCGGGTGCCCGGCGTCGGCCAGCCGGGCCTCGCGCCGGGCGAGGTCGACGCGCAGGTAGGCGCAGCTGGCCAGCAGCGCCGTGTCCAGGTCGGCCAGCAGGCGGTTGGTGCGGCACAGCACGGTGCCCGGGTCGGCGTCGGCGGACGCGAAGGCGCGCACGGCGGTGCGGACCTGGCCCATGAGCGCGGCGGCGTTGACGTTGTGGCCCTGGACGTCGCCGATGACGACGGCGACGTCGTCCGGCCCGACCCGCAGGAGGTCGTAGAAGTCGCCGCCGACGTCCATGCCCTCGGTGGCGGGCAGGTAGCGGGCGCGGACGTCCAGGCCCGGCACGGCGGGCAGTGCCCGGGGCAGCAGGCTCTCCTGGAGGCCGTGGGCCAGGCCGAGCTTGGTGTCGTACAGCCGGGCGCGGTCCAGCGCCTGGGCGATCAGCCCGCCGAGGGAGGTGAGGACGGCCCGCTCCTCCAGGTCGAAGCGGTGCGGCTCGGCGAAGGCGAGCACGCACGTGCCGATCAGCCGGCGCGAGGTCACCAGCGGCAGGTAGGCCCACGCGGCCATCCCGTCCTGCGTCTCGTGGCGGCCCGGGTAGAGCCGCTCCAGCTCCGCGCGGCTCTCGAAGTAGGCCGGCACGGCGTGGGTGGAGGCCCGGACGCCGGGCGTCGGCTCGGTCAGCGGGGTGCCGTCGAACTGGTCGACCAGGCCGGGCGGGTAACCGCGGTGGCCCGCGATGCGCAGCCGGCCGCCCTCGGCCAGCAGCACCGCCACCGCCCGGCCGCCGAAGGCCGGCACGATCTGCTCGGCGACCATGGCCACGACGTCCTGCACGCTGATCGCCTCGGTCAGCGCGCTGGCCAGGTGGAGCAGGTGGTACAGCGCGCCGGGCCGGGCCTGCACCGCCCGGTCGGCCGCCGTGCCCGCGGGCCGCTCCCGGCGGGTGCCGGCGACGGCGGTGAGCGGGGCGACGGGGGCGACCGGGGCGATCCGGACGGTGAGGCCGGTCGGGTCCGGGAACAGCTCGAACGACAGCCGGCGGTCCGGCGGCCGGACGGCGACGAACGCCGCCGACTGCCCGCTGATCACCGCCGCCCGGCAGTGGTACTCGTACACCGGATCGCGCAGCCACGGCAGCACCGCCCACGGCCGCAGGCCCAGCAGCCGCTCGGCCGGCTCCCCGAGCAGCTCGGCGGCGGCCGGGGTGACGGCGGCCAGCCGGCCGTCCAGGTCCAGCGCGCAGAGGCCCTCCGGGAGCCGCGCCGCCATCGCCGCGACCGGCTCGACCGGACGCCGCTCCGCCACCGCCGGGCGCGGGCCCGGACGGACCGGCCGCCCGGCGTCGGCGGCCTCCGCCACTACCTGGGCCAGGCGTCCGGCGAGCGCGTCGAGCGCGCCGCGCTCCCAGGGCGACAGCTCGGGGGCGTGCGCGGCGGGCCACAGCACGAACAGGGCCCCGTACGTCGTCCCGCGCGCGACGAGCGGCGCGGCGGCCAGGCAGAACGCGTACGGCATCGCGACCGCGACCCTCGGGTACCGGCGCGCCAGCTCCTCCGCGCCGGCCACCCACACCGTCCGGCCGCCGCGCACCGCGTCGACCACCGGGATCGGCGCGGTCATGCCGATGTGCTGCCACGGCCTGGTGAACTGCCGGACGGCCCCCAGCGTCATGGCCAGTTCGAGCACCTGCCGGTCCTCCGACAGCAGGTAGACCCCGCCGAGGTGCGCGCCGAGCCGCTCCGGCGCCGACCGCAGGACCTGCCCGACGGCCTCCAGGCCCGGCTCCGCCGCCGTCCCCGCGTCCTCGGGGGACGCCTGCCGTGCCACGCCCATCACGATTACCCCATTCGGCCGACCGGCCCCCTCCCATAGTGGCCCGGCCGGGCGCCGTACGTCCCGTCGCCGCCGGGAACCACCGCGGACCCCGGCTACCGGATCCCGCCCGGCGCCGCCCGCGGCGCCGCCTCCCTGCCTCCCCGACGCCCCGGACGGCGTGACCACCACCGCCGACGACCCGACTGCCGAACCCCGGCCGGCACCACCCGGCGCCGTCCCGCACGCCCCGACCGGCCCGGCCGCCCTTCTACCGGATCCCGCTCGCCATCCCCCGGCCGGTCGCCCTGGCCGCCCCGGGCCGCCTGCTGGTCCGCGAACAGGGCAGCCCCAGCCGACTCGTCGACGCCCTGGTCCGGCGCGACCTCGTCGGCCGCGTCCCGCACGAGCAGGACGAGCGCGCCGTCCTGATCCACCTCACGGACGCCGGCCGCGCCCTGGCCGCCCGGCCGGGCGAGGCGGGCGCCCGCCTGACGGCAGAGGACGTCGAGACCCTCACCGCCCCGCTGCCCACCCTCCTCGACGGCACGGACGCCGCCCGGGCCGTCCGCAGCCGCTTCCCGCGCCGGGGAGCCAGCCTCCGGCCAAGAGGAAGGGGGCGGCGGCATCTGCCACCACCCCCTGGTCACGTCCCGCTGCTCAGGCCCCGTCGGTCAGGCCCCGCTGGTCAGGCCCCGCCGGCGATCTGGCCGAGGCCGGTCCAGCCGTCCGGGCCGCTCGGGTCGCCGCCGTTGTTGGCGTAGGCGGTGACGTGGCCCGCCGGGTCGGTCCTGAGGTAGTCGGCGTGGGTGTCGCCGGTGAAGTCGACGAGCTGGACGCTGGTGTGATCGGTGGTCACGCCGGTTGCGGTCCGGCCGATGTACTGCCAGCCGCCGTGGCCGTCGCCGCCCCGGTTGAGCCACGTGGAGACGGAGCCGTCCGGGTTGATGACGTGGTAGTCGGCCTTGCCGTCCCCGTCGAAGTCGGCCAGCCGGACCCGGCTGCGGTCGGTCGTGACACCCGTGGCCACCTGGCCGAGGCCGTACCAGCCGCCGGAACCGGCCGGGTCGCCGCCGCGGTTGAGGAAGACGGTGACGGAGCCGTCGGGCTTGATCAGCCAGTAGTCGGCCTTGCCGTCACCGTCGAAGTCGGCGAAGCGCACCTGGTCCTGGTCGGTGGTAAGACCGGTGGCCACCCGGCCGAGGGGCAGCCAGCCGGCGCTACCGGCCGCGTCACCGCCGCGGTTGAGCCACACGTTGACCGAACCGTCGGGGTTGATCACCCAGTAGTCGGCCTTGCCGTCCCCGTCGAAGTCCGCGAGACGGACCCGGCTGCGGTCGGTCGTGACGCCCCCGGCGACCTTGCCGATCGACTGCCAGCCGCCGGCCCCGTCACCGCCGCGGTTGAGCCACACGTTGACCGAACCGTCGTCCTCGATGGTGACGTAGTCGGGCTTGCCGTCGCCGTCGAAGTCGGCCCAGCGCAGCCGACCGCTGCCCCCGACCTCGTTCGCGGTCGCCGAGCGGTGGTCGCGGGTGTCCGCGATCCACCCGGCGATGTCGTCGACCCGGGTCTCGGTGGCACCCTGGCGGGTCTCCGTCTCACCGAGGCAACCGCCCTGCCAGGCCCGGCTGATGACGGCGGCGAGCTCGACGCCGCCGTTCTTGGCACGCAGCGCCGGGGCACCGGCGTCGCCCTTGCAGACGGTGTCGGCCGCGGTCTTGGCGGTGAGGTCCACGCTGGAGGAGGCCACGGCGCCGGTCGTCAGCGTCGCGCTGTGGGACTGGGCCGGCAGCCAGTCGGACTTGGTGCGGCCGAAACCGAGCACCTGCAGGTCCTCGCCGGCGGCCGGCGCGGCCGTCGCGACGGCCACCGGGGTGACGCCGTTGGCGGGCTCGACCAGACGGATCATCATGACGTCGCGGTCGCTCCGCGGCACGAGCGTGGAGACGTCGTACCCGTGACCGGCGATGGTGACCGTGGTCCGGGCCTTCGGGATGCCCGCCGGAACGGTGATCGGGTCGTCCGGCTTGTCGGTGAAGCACCCGGCCGCCGACAGCACCCACTGCGGGGCGATCAGCGTGGCGGTGCAGGAGCGCGAGCCCGGGTGGCCGGGCTGCCCGACCGTGACGGTGCCGATCGCCGGGTTGGACCCGGCCGCGGGCGTCGCGGCGGGGCCGTCGGTGGCGTTGAGCTCCAGCAGCGTGGTCGAGCCGCTGGTGCCGCCCTCGCCGACCGGGGTCCAGGCGTTCTTGTTGACGTCGACGCTGCTGACCGTGCCCGCGGTGTTCAGCGTGGCCTTGATCGTGTGGTCGTCGCCCTTGATGTTGTAGATCTGCGGGATCTCCAGCGACAGGTACCCCGTCGGCCCGGTGATCCTGAAACAGACCTGGCTCGGCGTGGCCGCCCGGCTGTACAGCTCCACCAGGCCCGGACCCGACGCGCAGTCGGCGAGCACGATGTGCCCGTCGCCCGCCTTGAGCGTGATGTTCCGGTCCGCCAGGACCTTCGCGGCGCCCGGGTAGGAGAAGTCCTCCGCCGCGGACGGCTTGGCCGGCTCCGCCGCCGTCGCCGGCGAGGACGAGAACGTGGCCAGGGCGGGAACGGCCAGTGCCGCCGCCAGCGGCCTTATCAGTCTCCGGCTTATTCGCAAAACAACTCCCCGTAAATCGACATGCCCGGGGAATCGCCAACGCCCCCGAGCTGGCAAAGTTCAAACAAACTTTCCGAAAGCTACTGGGCGCATTTCGCGTACGTCAAACGGGCCGAATCCCGGCCGGTGCCGGGAACTGACGGACGGTCGGCCCGACCGTCCGTCAATCCGGTGTCAATCCGCCATCGGCAGGGCCATGAAACTGATATTTCGGGCAATCAGGGCGCGTGAAATCACCGCCGGGGAAAAGAGCCGTGAGCGGTATCACAGCCCTCTCCGCGGGTCACCGGCCCTCGGTCACCAGCCCTCCGACCCGTCAGGCGCCGGTGGCCAGGCGGCGCCCCTCCTCCAGGAACGCCATCACACCCATGACGCCCGCGAGTGCACCCAGCGGCCGGGCGGCACCGAACGGCGCGTTCCAGAAGCCGCCCTCCCGCGCGGTGTGCGGGCCGACGTACGCGTACGGCAACGGGAGGTAGGAGTCGCCGAGCGAGACGCCGTAGTTCACGTCGCCGACGGTCACGCCGATGTCGAAGTGCTCGGGCCAGATGACCGGTTCCGTCCCCGGGAACAGCCCGCGCAGTGCCGCGTCGCCGACCGCGAAGCCGTCCAGCAGCCGGCGGGCGGCGGCCGGGTCCACCTCGATCGAGTCGTCGGCCGCCCGGCCCGCCCCGTCCCCGTACAGCCCGGCGGGTGCGCCGGCCGACAGTCCGAGGGCCGCCCCGAGCGCGGCGCACGTGGTCCATTCGAGGGACAGCACCTGCCCCGGCGCCACCAGCTCCGCCCCGACCACGCGCAGCTCCGCCCCGACGGACGTGGCGAAGCCGCCCGCACTCGCCTTCAGCCGGATCGTGCCGTCGGTGCGGTACTGCGGCCCGGCCAGGACCAGTTCGGCCACGGCGTGCAGGGAGCGGCGGGTGCGTACGAGGGTCTCGGTGTCGATCTCGGTGTCCATGGACGAATGATCTCCCAGGTGGGAGGCCTGCGCGTAATCCCCGCGCCCTCCGCGGTCACGGCGGGGCACCGATCGCGAACGACCGGGGACCCTACGCGCTCCCCGGGAAGGGAGGGCGTACGGTCCCCGGCTCCGGTGCCGCAGGTCAGCGAGGGACCGTCAGTGGAACATCCGGTCGCCGCGGCAGGCACCGGAACGGCGGGCACCGGAGCACAAAAACAGAGAAGCCCCACCCGGTGACCGGATGGGGCTTTTCTTGAATGATTGTTCGGCGGCGTCCTACTCTCCCACAGGGTCCCCCCTGCAGTACCATCGGCGCTGTGAGGCTTAGCTTCCGGGTT
>NZ_JBHWGD010000097.1:20669-24904 GCF_042733235.1 Kitasatospora sp. NPDC059722 | reverse complement strand
CCGCCGGGCCGAGCGGCGCGGCGCCCGGGTCGCCGCCGGCGCGGCCGAGCTGCGGCTGCGGCTCGCCGACGGGATCCGGCACGGCCTGGCCGACCGGTCCGCCGCCGGTCCGTGGGAGGAGGTGGCGGCGCGAATGGTCGACGCCCAGGCGCCGGGCCTCGCCGCCCGGGTCCGCGAGCTGGACGGCCTCCCGCAGGAGCGGCTCCTGGAGGAGTACGCGATGCTCCACCTGCTCGCCACCGCCGCCACCCGGCTCGACGAGCTGCCCACCGGGCTGGCGGCGACGGTGCGGACGAGGGTCGGCTACACCACCGACGCCGCCGAACTGCTCGCCGGGCCCACGGTCCGGGACCGCTGGCTCGTCCTCGGCAGCCGGACCGCGCCCATGGGCGAGGGCGGGGACGACCGGCTCACCACCCGCCGGCTCTGGCTGCGCGGCGCCAAGACCGGCCGCCCGGCCCTGCTGCTCGCCTTCGGCCGCCCCGGCCAGGCCCCCGACCTCGCCCTGCCCACCGGCCACGCGCTGGAGGCCGAGCTCGCCTTCCACCCCGGCGCCCGTCCGCTGCGCGCCGCCCTCGGCACCCGGTACGGCGCCCCCGCGCCCGGCCCGGCCGCCCCGCCGGACGGCCTGTCCGTCGCCGAGGCGGTGGCCGGCTACGGCACCGCCGTCGCCGACGACCCGTGGCTGGACGCCTGGCCCACCGTCCTCACAAGCGTCGTCCCCGTCCTCACCCCGGACGGCTGGCGCCTGACGGACGGCCACCACACCGTCCCCGTCCGCCCCGCGGCCGTCCCGGAGGCCGCCCTGTGGCGCCTGGCCGCCGTGTCCACCGGCCGCCCGCTCACCGTCTTCGGCGAGTACGGCCACCAGGGCTTCGCCCCGGTCACCGCCTGGCCCGGCGACGACCACCGCCCCATAGGCCTGACCACCGTCTAGGAGCAGAACATGACGACCGCCCAGGACCCGTGGGAGACCCTCCACACCACCGCCCTCCTCGGCACCGACCGCCGCCGGCTCCCCGACACCGCCCTGCCCCTCGGCGGGTCCGTGGACCGGGACGACCCGGCCACCGCCCTGCTGGAGCTCGCCGCGCTCGCGACCGTCCGGCGCCGCGCGGGCGCCCTGCCCGCCCCGGCCGCGGAGCCGCCGGACCCGCCCGCCCCGCAGGACGGCCGCCCCGAGCTGCCCCCTGCGGCGGCCCGGCGGCTCGCCGTCCTGCTCGCCGGCCGCACCACCGGCGGCACCGGCACCCTCGCCAACCTCACCGAGCTGCTGCCGCAGTGGCTCGCCGCCGCCCGCGAGCGGGGCCTGCGCCCGCCGGCCGCCCTGGTGCCCGCCCTGCTCGACGCCTCCCGAGCCCGCAGCGAACTGCGCCAGGACGGCGTCGCCCTGGCCGGTCCCCTCGGCCGCTGGCTGGCCGTGCGGAACCCGGACTGGCGCTACGTCCTGCGCACCACGCCGCCCGGCGCGCCGCCGGAGCCCGCGGACGACCGCCTGTGGCACGAGGGCCTGTTCGCCGAGCGCGTCACCCACCTCACGCTGCTGCGCCGCCGCGATCCGGCGGCCGGCCTCGCCCTGCTGCGGAGCACGTGGCCGACCGAGCGCGCCGAGGACCGGCTGCTCTTCCTGGACGCCCTCCAGGACGGCCTCTCCCCCGAGGACGAGCCGTTCCTGGAGGCCGCCCTCGGCGACCGCAGCAAGAACGTCCGGGCGACGGCCGCCGAGCTGCTCTCCACCCTCCCCGGCTCCGCGCTCGCCCGGCGGATGGCCGTCCGCGCCACCGCCGCCGTCCGCCTCGCCGATCCGGGCACACACCTGCTGGTCACCCCGCCCGCCGAGTGCGACGCGGCCATGGAGCGCGACGGCATACCCCCCAAGTCACCGACCGGGCGCGGCGAACGGGCCTGGTGGTTCGGCGAGGTGGTCGCGGCGGCGCCGCTCGCCACCTGGCCCGAGACGACGGGCCTGACACCGGACCAGCTGCTCGCCCTGCGGGTCGGCGACAGCATCGACGAGACCAGCAGCAGCTGGGCCGACGACCTCCGCGAGGCCTGGGCCCGCGCCGCCGTCCGCCAGCACGACCCCGACTGGGCCCGCGCGCTGCTCGGCCCGGCGCCCGTCCCGCCCGTCCGCGGCGCGGGCCGGGCGCGGGCGCCGCGGGCCACCGGCGCGCCCGCCAAGCTGCTGTCCGTCCTGCCGCCCGCCGAACGGGCCGCCTGGACGGCCGCGTTCATCGAGGTGCACGGCCTGGGCGAGGCCTTCCAGCTGCTCGGCGCGTGCACCACGCCGTGGACGCCGCCGCTGTCCACCGCGGTCGTCACCGCACTGTCCCGCGCCGCCGCCTCCGGGGCGTACCCGTGGAGCCACAGCGGCGTGCTCGGGATGACGGAGCGCGCGCTGGCCCCGGAGACGGCCGGCGCCGTCGAGGAGCTGGCCGCCGGCACCACACCGGACTCGGCGTGGGCCGAGACCTTCGCCCGCCTCGCCGGGACGCTCCGCTTCCGGGAGGCGATGCTCGCCGAGCTCGGGGCGTGAGCCCGGCCCGGCGCGTGAGCCCGGGTCCGGGGCCTGAGCCGAGCCCGGCCCCCGGCCCGAGTCGAGCCCCGGGCACGAGAAAGCGGGCCGGCCCCCGCCCGGGGACCGGCCCGCTCACCCGACGATGAGGGCGGAGATCAGCCCGCCGCGCGGAGGTTGGCCTCGACCCAGGCGACGACGTCCCGGGTCGGGGTGCCCGGGGTGAAGATGTCCGCGACGCCCATCGCCTTCAGCTCGGCGATGTCCTCGTCCGGGATGATCCCGCCGCAGAACACCTTGATGTCGGCCGCGTCGCGCTCCTTCAGCAGTTCCAGCACCCGCGCGCACAGCGTCATGTGGGCGCCCGAGAGGATCGACAGGCCGATGCCGTCCGCGTCCTCCTGGATCGCGGTGTCCACGACCTGCTCGGGCGTCTGGTGCAGCCCGGTGTAGATGACCTCCATGCCGGCGTCGCGCAGGGCGCGCGCGATGACCTTGGCGCCGCGGTCGTGACCGTCCAGCCCCGGCTTGGCCACCACCACACGGATCGGCCCTGACACACCCATGACTGCCTCCTGGACCTCGTCGTCCACCAACCCACCCGGCCTCGTGGGCCGTGGGCGCGTTAACGGTCAATAACCAACCTGAGGGGAGGTTAGCGCCACCCGGGCCGGTTGGCCGTGCCACCCCTCAAGAGGAGGGCAAAATCACAGGCCCACCCCTTCCTACCAGTGGGTATACCCACCTCCGGGCAATCGCACGGACCCCCGCGCGACCTCTTGACAAGCGGAGGTTTTTCGGGGGCACGGAACGTACGGATACAGTCACGCCTGTTTTCCCTCGCCCGACGACGTGACCGAGGCCCACCGAGGAGGCAGCCCCCGATGGCTCCCGACGCAGCCGCCCGTCCGACCCGTGCGGAGCTGCGCGTGGCCGCCCGGGAGCAGTCCCGCGCGCAGCGGCGCGGCGCCGCCAAGGCGGCCACCCGGGCCGCGCTGTTCCGGGTCGCGGTGCCGTCGGTGGCCGCGCTCGGGGTCGCCGCGGCCGCGGCGATCACGGTGGTGCAGGACGAGGCCGGCCGGGTGCCCCCGCAGGCGACGGCGGCCGACGCCCCCGACAGCACCGCCGCCACGGCCACCAAGGTCACCGCCCAGCAGGCCGTCGCGGCCGGCGGCGACCACTCCCAGGCCTCGCGCGGCGACGCCCGCCAGCCGCTGACCGGCGCCCAGCCGACGGACGCCCCGACCGCCCAGCCGACGCCGCCGCCCGCCCCGCAGCCGAAGGTCGTCATGCCGGTCGCCCAGCACGGCCTCGGCGAACTGTTCGGCGCGGCCGGCACCCACTGGGCCAACCGCCACACCGGCATCGACTTCCCGGTGGACGGCGGCTCCGAGGTCTACGCCGTCGCCGACGGCACGATCCGCACGCAGTGGAACCCGTTCTACGGCTACATGTCGATACTGAAGATGAACGACGGCACCGAGGCCTGGTTCTGCCACCTGCGCGGCTACAAGGTCCGCAAGGGCCCGGTGAAGCAGGGCGACCTCATCGCCTTCGTCGGCAGCAGCGGCAACAGCACCGGCCCGCACCTGCACTTCGAGATCCGGCCGCCGGGGGGGGGGGCGGGGGGCCCCCCGCGGGGGGGGGGCGGGCCGGCGCCGGGGCCGTGGGGGTGTCACAAAAAAATCAGCCGCCCCCACAAACAGAGTTTTGATATGGG
>NZ_JBHWGD010000097.1:10404-20659 GCF_042733235.1 Kitasatospora sp. NPDC059722 | reverse complement strand
GTCTCGACCGGCCCCCAGAGCTCGCTAGCGCCCCACCCGAGCAAACCCCACCGCCCCGAAACTCACATGGCACCGCGGGCCGCGGCGCCGGGGCGCCGTCGACCCGCTGCCGTGGTTCCTCTCGAACGGCCTGGACCCGCGCTAGCGGGCCGGGCCGGCTCGAAGGGCCCGGGCCTGCCAGCGCGGTGGCACTAGAGCTTCTCCACCGGCGCGTAGCGCAGGAGCAGCTGCTTGCGCCCCTCCGTGCCGAAGTCCACCGTGGCCTGGGCCCGGTCGCCGACACCCGTGACGGTGACCACCGTGCCCAGCCCGAAGGTGTCGTGGGTGACCCGGTCCCCGACCGCGAGCGAGACGGCCTCGCGCTCCACGACCTTGCCCGAGCGCCGCGCCGACTGCCCCCAGCCCGCCTTCGGCGAGGCCGAGGCCGACGAGCCCGCCCGCGAACCGCCGCCCCCGGAGGAGGACTTGCCCCACGAGGAGCCCGAGGAGAAGCCCCGCGCGGCCGGCGCCTGCGCCGCCCCCGTCCGCTTCCACTCCACCAGGTTCTCCGGGATCTCCTCCAGGAACCGCGAGGCCGGGTTGTACGCGGGCTGCCCCCACGCGCTGCGCAGCACCGAGCGGGTCAGGTAGAGCCGCTCGCGCGCCCGGGTCAGCCCGACGTACGCGAGGCGGCGCTCCTCCTCCAGCTCCTTGACCTGGTTGAGGGCCCGCATGTGCGGGAAGATGCCGTCCTCCATGCCGGTCAGGAAGACCACCGGGAACTCCAGGCCCTTGGCGGTGTGCAGGGTCATCATCGTGATGACGCCCCGGCCCTCCTCGTCCTCGTCCGGGCTTCCTCCTTCGGTCCCGTACTGCTTCGCATCCGGGATCTGGTCGGAGTCGGCGACCAGCGCGACCCGCTCCAGGAAGTCGGCCAGCGAGCCGACCGGCGGCGCGCCGTCCTCGCCGGCGTCCGGCCGCTCGCCCGGGTCCTGCTCGTACTCCAGGGCGACGGAGGCGAGTTCCTGCAGGTTCTCCACCCGGGTCTCGTCCTGCGGGTCGGTGGAGGACTGGAGCTCGGCCAGGTAGCCGGTCTCCTCCAGGACGGCCTCCAGCACCGCCGCCGGGCCCGCGCCCGACTCGACGACCTGGCGCAGCCCGGCCATCAGGGTGTTGAACTTCTTGACCGCGTTGGCCGAGCGCGCGGCCATCCCGTACGCCTCGTCGACCCGCAGCAGCGCCTGGGGGAAGGAGATCCGCTCCCGCGAGGAGAGCGCGTCGATCATCGCCTCGGCCCGCTCGCCGATGCCGCGCTTGGGCACGTTGAGGATCCGGCGCAGCGGCACGGTGTCCTCGGGGTTGGAGAGCACCCGCAGGTACGCGAGGACGTCCCGGACCTCCTTGCGCTCGTAGAAGCGCACCCCGCCGACGACCTTGTACGGCAGGCCGACCCGGATGAACACCTCCTCGAACACGCGGGACTGGGCGTTGGTGCGGTAGAAGATCGCGACGTCGCCGGGCTTGGCCTCGCCCTTGTCGGTGAGCCGGTCGATCTCGTCGGCGATGAACTGGGCCTCGCCGTGCTCGTCGTCGGCGACGTAGCCGACGACCTTCTCGCCGTGGTCGCCGGCCGTCCAGAGCTTCTTCTCGCGCCGGTTGGCGTTGCGCTCGATGACGGCGTTGGCGGCGCTCAGGATCGTCTGCGTGGAGCGGTAGTTCTGCTCCAGCAGGATCGTCGTCGCGTTCGGGTAGTCCTCCTCGAACTGGAGGATGTTGCGGATGGTCGCGCCGCGGAAGGCGTAGATCGACTGGTCCGCGTCACCGACGACGCACAGCTCGGCGGGCGGCACCTCGGCGAGGTGCGCGGCGGCCGGGTTCACGAACTCCCCGTCCACGGTGCGCTTCGGCGCGGCGGCGACGGAGCCGCCGCTCAGCTCCCGGACCAGCATGTACTGGGCGTGGTTGGTGTCCTGGTACTCGTCGACCAGGATGTGCCGGAAGCGCCGGCGGTAGTGCTCGGCGACGTCGGGGAAGGCCTGGAGCAGGTTCACCGTCGTCATGATGATGTCGTCGAAGTCGAGCGCGTTGGCCTCGCGCAGCCGCCGCTGGTAGAGCGCGTACGCCTCGGCGAGCTTCTTCTCCATCGGGTTGGCGGCCTGGTCGGCGAAGGTCTCCTCGTCGATCAGCTCGTTCTTGAGGTTGCTGACCTTCGCCGTGAAGGACTTCGGCGGGAACTGCTTGGGGTCCAGGTCGAGGTCGCGGCAGACCAGCGACATCAGCCGCTGGGAGTCGGCCGAGTCGTAGATCGAGAAGCTGGACGTGAAGCCCAGCACCTTGGACTCGCGGCGCAGGATCCGCACGCACGCGCTGTGGAAGGTGGAGACCCACATGGCCCGGGCGCGCGGGCCGACCAGCTGCTCGACGCGCTCGCGCATCTCGCCGGCGGCCTTGTTGGTGAAGGTGATCGCCAGGATCTCGCCCGGCTGCACGCCGCGGGCGCCGAGCAGGTGGGCGATGCGGTGGGTGAGCACCCGGGTCTTGCCGGAGCCGGCGCCGGCCACGATGAGCAGCGGCGAGCCGGCGTGCAGGACGGCCTCGCGCTGGGGGTCGTTCATGCCCTCCAGCAGCTGGGCCGGGTCGACCACCGTCCGGGCGGCGCCGTTGCGGTACCAGGCGTCGCGCTCGGCCGCGGCGGCGTGGTCCGTGTGGAAGAGCCCCTCCGGGATCGCCTCCTCGTACGCGTCGTACGGGACGTCGTCCTCGAACGGCGGGGGCTCCTCGTCGAGGGGAGTGGCGGCGGGCTGCTTCGACCCGGCGGCGGGGGCCTCGAAACCGGGGAGCGGGAGGTCGTCAAAGAGGCTACTCATGGCACTCCGAGTCTATGGCCCCGCACCGACAAGCCCGCCCGGCCCGGGCAGACCCATCGGTGCGGGGCCGGGGGCGGACGGGCTCGTGCGGACGGTGCTCAGACCAGGCGGCGCGCGGTGGCCCAGCGGGTGAGTTCGTGCCGGTTGCTCAGCTGGAGCTTGCGCAGGACGGCGGAGACGTGGCTCTCGACCGTCTTCACCGAGATGAACAGCTGCTTGGCGATCTCCTTGTACGCGTACCCGCGCGCGATCAGCCGCAGCACCTCGCGCTCGCGCTGGGTGAGGCGGTCGAGGTCCTCGTCGACCGGCGGGGTGTCGGTGGCCGCGAAGGCGTCCAGGACGAAGCCCGCGAGCCGGGGCGAGAACACCGCGTCGCCGTCGGCGATCCGGAAGATCGCGTTGACCAGGTCGTTCCCCGTGATCGTCTTGGTGACGTAGCCGCGCGCACCGCCGCGGATGACGCCGATGACGTCCTCGGCCGCGTCCGACACCGACAGCGCGAGGAACTTCACCGACTGCTCGCCGGTCATCACCCCCGCCGAGCGCCGCAGCACCTCGACGCCGCCGCCACCGGGCAGGTGGACGTCGAGCAGCACGACGTCCGGCCGGGTCTCGGCGACGACGCGGACCGCCGACTCGACGTCGTCCGCCTCCCCGACCACGTCGATGCCGGTCTCCGCGGTGCGCCCGATCTCGGCCCTGACCCCGGTCCGGAACATCCGGTGGTCGTCCACCAGCACGACCCGAGCGGTGCGCTCCGGCGCTGCCTCAGTCATTCGTTCTCTCCATCTCCAGCTCGACCTCGGTGCCGCCGTCCGGCGCGGGCCGCACCCGGGCGGTGCCGCCGTTGCGCTTCATCCGGCCGATGATCGACTCCCGTACGCCCATCCGGTCCTCGGGCACCGTGTCGGGGTCGAAGCCGGGGCCGTGATCGCGCACGAACACCGACACCGTCCTCCCCTCGACCTCCGCGTACACCTGGACCGGTCCCCCGCCACCGTACTTGGCCGCGTTGACGGTCGCCTCCCTCGCGGCCTGCATCTGTGCCGCGATCTTCTCGTCCATCGGGCAGTCGCCGACGATCACGAGCTCGACCGGGACGCCGTGCCGGTCCTCGACCTCGGCGACGACCGAGCGCAGGGTCTCCGCCATCGTCTCCGGCGCGGCCTCGGCGGCGGCCTCCGGGCGGTACAGCCACAGCCGCAGCTCGCGCTCCTGCGAGCGGGCCAGCCGCAGCACCTCCTTGGGGTCCTCGGCCCGGCGCTGGATCAGGGTGAGGGTGTGCAGCACCGAGTCGTGGATGTGCGCCGCGATCTCGGCGCGCTCCTGGGCGCGGATGCGGGCGGTCCGCTCGGCCCCGAGGTCCTGCCAGAGCCGCAGCCCGTACGGGCCGAGCAGCACGAGCACGCCGGCGAGCACCGCGATCGAGGCCTCGATGACCGAGCCGAGCGTCGAGTCGCTGGTCTGCATCGCGAGCAGGGCGATCGTGCCGGCCACCGCGAGCAGGACGCCCGCGCCGACCCGGGTGTAGGCGCCGCGCCGCTTCTCCCCCTCCTCCAGGCCGAACCAGCGCTGCCAGCGCGAGTCGTCGGCCTGCCGCCACACCAGCGCGACGCCGACGCCGATCGCCAGCAGCGGCCAGGTGTACGGCTTGGCGGTCTGCCAGCCGAGGACGTTGAGCAGCGCGATCACGCCGATGACGACCATGACCAGCGCGGCGAGCTGGCCGAGGCCGCCCTTGGCCGGGCGGGCGGAGGCCTCGCCCTCGGTGGCGGCGGCGGTCTGCACGACCGGCTCGCCCTGCAGGGCGTGCTGGAGCAGTTCGCGCAGCCGGCCGACCCAGCCCGTGCCGGCCCCCGGTTTGGTCAGCGGAGCGCTCGGCCCCTGCCACTGCGCGGCGGGCACGAACGTGCCGTTGACGTACACCCAGTGCGCGCCGCGCCGCGAGGGCTCGCCGATGCCGATCGGCACCACGAACCAGAACGCCGCGTACAGCAGCCCGCCGATCCCCTGCGCGAAGAACAGCAGCACGAACGCCAGCCGGACCCACCGCACCGGCAGCCCGAGGTGCACCGCGAGGCCGTGCGCGACGCCGCCGAGCATCCGCCCGTGCGGGCTGCGGTAGAGCCGGCGGTAGGGCGGACGGCCACCGTCGGACGCGTTCGGGTCGCCGCCCGACGGCGGCGGGGCGTCGGGGGCGAGGGGACGGGGATCGGTACCGGGTGCTGCCACGCCACCGATGGTTCCACGCGGGCGCCCGCGGGCGCATCAGGGTGGGTCCCTACCGCTTATCAGGGACAAGTCAGGGTGCGGACAGGGCTGGTACCGGTTGGGCCCGGCGGCCCGGCCCGGGAGGATGGTGCCCATGACCGAGGACCACCGCATCCAGGACGCCGGGCCCGCCGCCCCGCCGGAACCCGACCGCCCGCCGCTGACCCGGGCCGAGCACCACCGCGTGGTGGCCGGCGTCTGCGGCGGCCTCGGGCGCCACCTGGACATCGACCCGGTGGTCTTCCGCGTCGTCACCGTCGTGCTCTGCCTCTCCGGCGGGCTCGGCCTGTTCCTGTACGGCCTGGCCTGGCTGGTCGTCCCGACCGAGGGCTCGCCGGACGGCCGGGGCGCCGGCCGCGGCGGGCGCACCGAGCTCCAGCGGGTGCTCACCGGCCGGGTGGACGGCCAGTCGGTCGGCGCGGTGCTCCTGACCGTCATCGGCACCGGGGTGTTCTTCTCCTCGATGGGCGACGGCGACCAGATGCTCCCGCTGCTGCTGCTCGCCGGGCTGGTCTTCCTGGCGGTGCGCTACGACCCGGAGCGCCGCAAGGCCCGGGCCCGCGGACGCCGCCGCGGCGGCCCGTACGACCGCTACTTCCCCGAGGCCGAGGCACCCGGCTCCCCGTACGTCTGGCCCCGGCAGGACGTGCCGCAGGACGAGTCGGCCCGCGCCCGGCACGCCGCCATGGGGGTCCCCCCGGCCGAAGGCTGGGGGAGCGCCGCCGGCACCGTCCCCGCGGACACCCCCGCCCCCGGCCCCACCGGCTACCTGTGGGACCCGCGCCACCCGGAGCGGAACCCGTACGGCGCCACGGCCACGCCGCCAAGGAGCGGCGCGCCGAAGACCGGCGCCACGCCCCCGTACGGCACCCCGGTGCCCCCGCCCGGCACGCCGTCCCAGCCGTGGTGGCAGCGCACCGACCTACCGGAGGGGGATCCGCTGCGCAAGGCGGGCCCCGCGGCGCCGCCGAAGCCGACCGTGGTCCGTCACCCGAAGGAACGCTCGGCGCTCGGCTTCTTCGGATTCCTGCTGGCGATCGGTGCGGGCGCCGCGGTCTGGTCCGCCACCGTCGGCCACAACAGCATCACCGTGGTGAGCTCGACCGTCCTGGCCACCGCCCTGCTGGTGGTCGGTCTGACCCTGCTGGTCGGCGCGAAGTTCGGCCGGGCCCGCAAGCTGGCCGCGATCGGCCTGCTGCTCACCCTGGGCCTGGCCTTCGTCGGCCGCTCGCCGAACTCGCTGCAGAACGCCTTCGGCGACCGCACCTGGACGGTCGCCTCGGCGTCCCAGCTCAAGGAGAAGTACGGCCTCGGGGCCGGCCAGGCCCGGCTCGACCTGAGCGCGCTCGACCCGGCCGGGGCCGAGCTCTCCAGCCGGGTGGAGATGGGCGCGGGCGACCTGACGGTCGTGGTGCCCTCCGACGTCACCGTCAACGTGGTCACCCAGATGGCGCTCGGCAGCATCAGCGTCCCCGGCAGCGACGGGAACGACAGCACCGGCCGCCACACCTACGAGATCCACCCCGGCACCGACCGGCCGTCCAAGGGCACGCTCGACCTCATGCTGGAGGTCGGACTCGGCAACATCAAGGTGGTCCAGAAGTGAGGAAGCACCGGATCGACCTGTTCTCGCTGATCGCGGGCGCGCTGTTCACCGTGATCGCGGTGGTCTACCTGGTCGCGGCGGTCAACGACCAGTCGGTGAACGGACGGATCGTCATCCCCGTCACCTTCATCGTGCTCGGCGCCGGCGGCCTGGCCGGCGCGGTCGCGGCGGTGGCCCGCCGCGGCCGGTCCGACGACGGGGACTAGCCACTGCCCGGCGGCTCAGCTCTGCTGCGGGCCGAGGTTCAGCTTGTCGCCGCTCTTCGTGACGGTGTACTTCGCGAGCGGCTTGGTGGCCGGACCGTTGACCACCGCGCCGGTGGCCGCGTCGAACCGCGAGCCGTGGCACGGGCAGTACAGCTGGCCGTTCTTGGGGGCGTCCACCGCGCAGCCGGAGTGCGTGCAGACCGACGAGAGGCCGCAGTACTGGCCCGCCTTGGGCTGGACGATGTAGACGGCGTCGCCCGTCGCCGGGTCCTTGACCTGGGCCGAGCCGCCGACCGGCACGCTCGCGGCGGCCACCGAGGGGGCCGGCCCGGGGGGCGCGGAAGGGGTAGCGACCGGGGCGGCGGACTGCTTCGGCGCCGCTGCCTTGTCCCGCCCGAAGGTCCGGGTGAGCGAGCCGGTCAGCAGCCCGGCGCCGCCGATCGCGACGGCGGCGATCCCGCCGTCCATCAGGGCCCGGCGCCGCACGTGCTCCTCGCCCAGCCCGCGCTCGCGGTCCCGCCCGGCGCGCCGGGCGAGGTAGCCGTCCACCGAGAGCTCCGGGGTGCCGGCCAGCAGGAGCGGCGTCCAGGCCAGCAGGTAGACCAGGTCGTTGCCGAGGTAGTACGGCGAGACGTTCCAGCTGACGGTCAGCCACAGGCTCAGGCTGATCGCCGCGCCGCCGAGCGCCGCCACCCGGCCCCACAGGCCGAGCAGCGTGCCGAGGCCGACGGCCAGCTCGCCGAAGGCCACGAGGAGCGCGAACAGGGTCGGCGCGTCCAGCGCGGGGCCGAGCAGGAAGGAGACGGGGCTGGCGGCCCGGACGGCCTGCGTCTGCGAGACGAACGACGCCGGATCGCCGGCCCCGGCCAGGTAGTGCGCGTCGGACAGCTTGTCGAGGGCCGCGTAGACGAAGGTGACGCCGAGGAAGAGCCGCAGCGGCAGCATCGCGAACCGGGTCGCGAACGCCCGCCGCTGGGCCGCCCGGTCCGCCCGTCCGGCCGCGCCCCCGCCGACCGCCACGGAGTTGCCAGCCTCCGACATGCCTCACACCTTCCCTCGCGGCCTGCCGCTCCTGACAGGTCCGGTCCGCATTCTGCCCGCTCGTGAACGCTTTCGGTGGGAGGTCCACCTCACGCGGACCCCCCGGAACCGCCGACGGCCGCGCCGTCGCCCCCTCTCAAGGGAACGACGGCGCGGCCGTTCAGGCTCCGGTCCGGCGTCGGACACCCGGGCCGGCGGGAGTGCCTACTCCCACTCGATGGTGCCCGGCGGCTTGCTGGTGACGTCCACGACGACACGGTTCACGTCGCGGACCTCGTTGGTGATGCGGGTCGAGATGCGGGCCAGCACGTCGTACGGCAGGCGCGACCAGTCCGCGGTCATGGCGTCCTCGGAGGACACCGGACGCAGCACGATCGGGTGACCGTAGGTGCGGCCGTCGCCCTGCACGCCCACGCTGCGCACGTCGGCGAGCAGCACGACCGGGCACTGCCAGATCTCGCGGTCCAGGCCGGCCGCGGTCAGCTCCTCGCGGGCGATGGCGTCGGCCTCGCGCAGCAGGTCCAGGCGCTCCTCGGTGACCTCGCCGACGATGCGGATGCCGAGGCCCGGGCCCGGGAACGGCTGGCGCTGGACGATCTCCTCCGGCAGGCCCAGCTCCTGGCCGACCATCCGGACCTCGTCCTTGAACAGCTTGCGCAGCGGCTCGACCAGCTGGAACTGGAGGTCCTCGGGCAGGCCGCCGACGTTGTGGTGGGACTTGATGTTGGCGGTGCCGGTGCCGCCGCCGGACTCCACGACGTCCGGGTACAGGGTGCCCTGGACCAGGAAGTCGACCGACTCGCCCTGCTCGCCGGCCTCGGCGATGATCTCGGCCTGGGCCTGCTCGAAGACCCGGATGAACTCGCGGCCGATGATCTTGCGCTTCTCCTCGGGGTCGGTGACCCCCTTCAGCGCGTCCAGGAAGCGCTCGGCCGCGTCGACGACCTTCAGCTGCACCCCGGTGGCCGCGACGAAGTCCTTCTCGACCTGCTCGGTCTCGCCCTTGCGCATCAGGCCGTGGTCGACGTAGACGCAGGTCAGCTGGTCGCCGATGGCCTTGTTGACCAGGGCCGCGGCGACCGCGGAGTCCACGCCGCCGGACAGGCCGCAGATCGCCCGCTTGGTGCCGACCTGCGCGCGGATCAGCGCGACCTGCTCCTCGACGACGTTGCCCGTCGTCCAGGTCGGGGCGAGGCCGGCGCCGCGGT
The DNA here is from genome assembly GCF_042733235.1 of Kitasatospora sp. NPDC059722. Classification (NCBI taxonomy): domain Bacteria; kingdom Bacillati; phylum Actinomycetota; class Actinomycetes; order Kitasatosporales; family Streptomycetaceae; genus Kitasatospora; species Kitasatospora sp. NPDC059722. The sequence continues at coordinate 11,481 of NZ_JBHWGD010000097.1, read as the reverse complement.
AGAGGAAGTGCTCCAGGATCTGCTGGCCGTGGTCGGAGTGCAGCACCTCGGGGTGGTACTGGACGCCGTAGAGCCGGGCCTCGTCGTTCTCGAAGGCCGCGACCGGCACCACGTCGGTGGAGGCGGTGACGGTGAAGCCCTCGGGCGCCGCGGAGCAGGCGTCGCCGTGCGACATCCACACCGAGTGCTTCGCCGGGACGCCCTCGAACAGGGTGGAGCCGGAGCGGCTGACGGTCAGCGGGGTGCGGCCGTACTCGCGGGCGCCGCTGTTGTCGACGGTGCCACCGAGCGTCTTGGCCATCAGCTGGAAGCCGTAGCACATGCCGAACACCGGGACGCCGGCCTCGAAGATCGCACGGTCGAGCTGCGGCGCGCCCTCCTCGTAGACCGAGGACGGGCCGCCGGACAGGATGATCGCCTTCGGGTTCTTGGCGAGCATCTCGGCGACCGGCATGGAGCTCGGCACGATCTCGCTGTAGACCCGGGCCTCACGCACCCGGCGGGCGATGAGCTGGGCGTACTGGGCACCGAAGTCGACGACCAGCACGGTGTCGGTCTCAGGTACGGACTGGACGGGAATTGCAGCGGACACAGACGGCCTTCCGGCAGCGGTATCGAGGGTGTCGCTCGGCACGCGTCCCGGGCAGGGGCCACGACGGCGACGGGTGGGGGTGTCTGAGCCCGATTCTACCGGGCTGCCCGGTTTCACTCGTCTGCACGTCCAAGCGGCCGTGACCGGACGGGCTCGCGCTTCGTTGCTTCACACGACGTGCGACCGCGCCGCGCCCGCCAGACGCGCCGCCTCCGCCCCGGGCGCGGGGCGCCGCCGCGCGTCACGCAGGACCACGCGTGGAGCTCCATTCCAGTCCACCGGCGCACGTGGCGCCGCCGTCGTTCCGGCCAGACCGGGCGCGGCGCGCCGTGGGACCGTGCGCGGGTGCCGCGGCCGGCCAGCAGGGGACAGCGACCCCGGCCGCGACTGGACCGCGAGGTGGGGCGGCCGGCCCCGGGGCGCCCCCGCGCGGGCCGGCCCGGCCGCGGCGGGCCGTAAGGCCGGACCCCGCGCGGCGGGCGCGC
>NZ_JBHWGD010000097.1:0-10394 GCF_042733235.1 Kitasatospora sp. NPDC059722 | reverse complement strand
AAACCAAACGGCGACCACCGACATATACACATGCATAGTCGACCGCACCCTCACATGTCTAAAAGAGACAGCCCCGGCACGACCCCCGGGCGCGCGCCCGGGGGCGCACACCACTCACCGTTGCGCGCCGCTACGCGCGTCCCCGTGCGCCGCAATCGACCGAACCACTACGCACCGTGATCATCACCGCGGCGAAGCGGAGCTCGTCGTCACAAAATGGACCGTGCCGAAGTGTGCCGAACCGGTTGCAGACCGAGCCCTCCGTCCAGCACGATGCTCCGTGGAAGCGGTTCTCCCGGCGGCCTACGGCCCACTGTGGAGTCCGGGACCGCTGCCGCCGCGACCTGGGGCGGCAACGGTCGCCACCTCACGCTCCGTGATCGAGTGTCCGGCGCAGGACTGCGCGCCGACCCGACGCACCGCGAGCGTGCGCGCCCCCCGCGCCGCCGGCCACCCACGCCGGAGCCGCACCGGGCGCGGCCCCGAAGCCAACCGAATGACGGCGCTCCTCCCCCGGCGCCGTCACCTCCAGCACCGGCGCAGCCCTGACGCCGCGTGCTGAGCGACAAAGGGCCCCGTTCCCCCGCGGGGCCCTTTGCCCTTTCCGGCGCCGGCCTTTCCGGCCCCGACCTTTCCGGCGCCGACCGGTCCCGCCCGACCTGCCGGGGCCCCGACCTGCCGGGATCCGCGCTACGGGTGGTCGCGCCAGACGCTCGGGTCGACCCTGCCTTCGCCGTCCCGGGGCCCCGCGAGCCGGTCGTCCGCCCCGCCCGTCGGCCCCGACGGCCCCTCGGACGAACCGATCACGTCGCTCACCCCCGCCTCCGGCCGGTACGGCTCGGGCTCCCCGGCGGCGTGCCCGTACCCGGGCCCGACGTGGTCGTACCCGTCCGGCGGACCCTGCGGCGGCACGGCGCCCGCGTACGGGACGGCGGCCGCGCCCCGCCCGCCCGTCGCGGCGGCCAGCAGCGGCGGCAGCGCCAGCGCGCCGATCGCCGCCCAGATCACGTTGGCCGCGAGCAGCGAACCGAAGACCAGGCTCACCGAGTAGCCGGCGGTGGCCGGGTCGGAGCGCGTCCCGCCGCTGCCGAAGCCCGTGGTCGCGGCGCCGGAGAACACCATGAGCAGGGTCAGCCCGACCGCGTACACCACCGCCAGCCGGATCCGGTCGGCCGCGTCGAGCCGACGGCGGTGGGCCGTCCAGGCCAGCAGGACCACCGAGGCGACGGCCAGCAGGCCCGCGAAGCGCCAGGCGCCGCTCTCGCCGTGCAGGTCGAAGAACGAGAACTCCTGGAAGCCCGGGTAGCCGCCCCGCCCGCCGCCCCAGTCCGGCCCCCGGGAGGCGGGCCCGCCCTCGGTCCGGAACGTCGCCCCCGAGCCGATGCCGATCAGCATCAGCCCGAGGTTGGGCAGGAAGGCCGACGACACCGCGGTCTGCCAGCCCTCGCTGTTGGCCGCGACCAGGACGAACGCCACCAGCGAGGCCGTGCCGACCAGCAGCGCGAGCACCTGGCCGGCTGCCAGCCCCGCCACCGCCCAGCCGCGGATCGTCCGGTTGCGCCAGGCCGCCCAGCGCAGCGCGTCGGTGCCGTACACGGCGAACGCGACCAGCCCGGCGAGCAGGGCGCTCCAGCCGACCGCCTGCGGCCAGCCGGCGTCCGCGGTGTAGGTGATCGCCGACGAGCGGCCGAACCCGGTGGGGTTGCCGGGCAGGTAGGGACTCCAGTCCGCCCCGGCGAGCAGGCCGACAAGCAGCGTCACGCCGGCCGCGACAAGCGCGGTGCGCAGCGCCTCGCCGGCCGCCTGGCCGCGGGTCATCTGCTCGGCCGTGCGGGCCTGCCGACGGCGGGAGAGCGTCCGCAGGCCGAGCCAGAGGGCGAGCAGCCACAGCACGGTGACGGTCAGCGGGAGCACCCGCGCCGTGAAGCCGAAGTCGGTGTCGGTGCCCCGCCAGTGGATCGCGTAGGAGAGCTTGAACGGGGCGCCGAGCGCGCCGAGCGCCATCGCGAGGGCGGCGCCGTAGCGGTCGCCGAACCCGGGCATCTGGACCAGGGTGGCGGATTCGTTGTAGTCGCTCGGGATCGCCGCGACCAGCGCGGCGACCAGCAGGACGACGGTCGGCGCGAGGAGCGCGAGGAGCGCCGGGCGCCAGTCCATGCCGGTCAGCCCGCGCAGCGCGGGCGACTGCCCGGCAGCCGGGTCGTACGGCCGCCCGGCGCCCCAGGTGCCCGGCGCGGGAGCGTACCCGGGCGGCGCGGGCGCGTACCCGGGAGGCGGGGGCGGCGGCACCACGGGCGGGGCGGCCGGCGGGCTGCTCGGCGGACCGGCCGGCGGTGGGGGCGGTGGCGGTGGCGCGGACGGCCGTCCGCACGCGGCACAGGCCCGCGCCCCCTCCACCGAAGCCGCACCGCACGATGCGCAGATGGCCATGAACCGCGTTCCCCCCGCTCGACGAGTCCCTGGTCCCCCAGGACGCCCGTTTATCCCATCGGATCCGAACGGATGTCAACCGGCTTCCCGCCCCGGCGCGTTGGCCGCGCAGCCGAGCGTCAGCCGCGCTTCTTCGGCACCTCCGGGACGGCCAGCAGCGGCAGCCGCAGCGCCCCGAACGCGTCCTTCGGCACGGCCGGGCGCACCGGCGCGACGGCCGCGGTGCGGCGGTACTCCGCGCCCTGCTCCGGCCGCGGGTCGGCCTCGCCCTTGTTGGGCCACATCGACATCGCGCGCTCGGCCTGCGCGGTGATCGTCAGCGACGGGTTGACGCCGAGGTTGGCGGAGACCGCCGCGCCGTCCACGACGCTGATCCCCGGGTGGCCGTAGAGCCGGTGGTACGGGTCGACCACGCCGGTCTCGGCGGTGTCGCCGATCGGGCAGCCGCCGAGGAAGTGGGCGGTCATCGGGATGTCGAAGATCTCGCCCACGGTGCTGCCGGCGAAGCCGTTGATCTCCGCGGCGAGCGCCTGGGCGCCCTTCTCGGCGGCCGGGATCCAGGTCGGGTTGGGCGCGCCGTGGCCCTGGGCGGAGGTCAGCCGGGCCTTGCCGAGCAGGTCCTTCTTCAGCGAGACGGTGATCGAGTTGTCCAGCGACTGCATCACCAGGCCGATGATCGTCTTCTCCGACCAGCGGCGCTGGTTCATCGAGCGCGCGAAGGTCACCGGGTGGCTCACCGAGTTGCCCAGGTAGCGCAGCCAGCGCGGGGCCCGACCACCGCCCGCGACCTGGGCGATCGACAGCGCGCCCATCGCGTTCGAGCCCTTGCCGTAGCGCACCGGCTCGATGTGGGTGTTCGCGTCCGGGTGGATCGAGGAGGTGATCGCGACGCCCTTGGTGAAGTCCGCGCGGCTGCCGTAGCGCCGGTCGGTGGTCTGCGCGCCCACCAGCGCCTCGGAGTTGGTCCGGGTCAGCTCGCCGAGCCGGGCCGAGAGCCGGGGCAGGTGGCCGTCCGCGCGCATCCGGTGCAGCAGCGACTGGGTGCCGTAGGTGCCGGCCGCGACCACGACCCGGGCGGCGGTGATGGTCCGCGCGCCCGCCTTGACCCGGTCCGTCTTCGAGCGCGAGTCGGTGCGGCGCACGTCCACCGCGTAGCCCTCGCCCTGCTCCCGGATCCGGGCCACCGTGGTCAGCGGGTGGATCTCCGCGCCGCCCTGCTCGGCCAGGTACAGGTAGTTCTCGGTGAGCATGTTCTTGGCGCCGTGCCGGCACCCGGTCATGCACTCGCCGCACTCCACGCAGGCCTTGCGGGCCGGGCCGGCGCCGCCGAAGTACGGGTCGGCGACCTCCTCGCCGGGCGCGGCCTTGGCCGTGCCGTCGGTGTCCTTGCCGTCCCCGAAGAAGACCCCGACCGGCGCCATGTGGAAGGTGTCCCCGACGCCCATCTTCTCGGCCGCCGCCTTGAGGTGGACGTCGGACGGCGTGACGGTCGGATTGAGCCGGACCCCGAGCATCCGCTGCGCCTGGTCGTAGAACGGCGCCAACTCCGCCTGCCAGTCGGTGATGTGGCGCCACTGACGGTCCTCGAAGAACGCCTTCGGCGGCACGTACAGGGTGTTGGCGTAGTTCAGCGAGCCGCCGCCGACCCCGGCGCCGGCCAGGATCAGCACGTTGGCCAGCAGGTGGATCCGCTGGATGCCGTACAGGCCCAGCTGCGGCGCCCACAGGTAGTTCGGCAGGTCCCAGGAGTTCCGGGGCAGTTCGTCGCGGTCGAAGCGCCGCCCGGCCTCCAGGACGGCCACCCGGTAGCCCTTCTCGGTCAGCCGCAGCGCGGCGACCGAACCGCCGAAGCCGGAGCCGACCACGACCACGTCGTAGTCGAACTCGCCCTGTTCCGGGGACCCCGCCATCTGCCACTGCTCCCTTAGCCGTCCGAATCCGCCCGCACCGCCCACCGGCCGGGCCCCACCGCTGCCCCGCCTACTTGAGGCGCAGCGCCTTCAGCACCCGCAGCCCGCCGGTGAACACCGCCGCGAACTGCCGGTCGTCGAGCCCGAGCGAGGGCGCGAGCGGGAGCAGCCGCTGGGTCGCGATGGTCTGGGCCTCGGTGAACCGCAGGATGCCCTCCGCGCCGTGCCGCCGGCCGAGCCCGGAGTCGCCCATCCCGCCCATCGGCGAGCCGACCGAGCCGTAGGCGGCGGCGTACGCCTCGTTGACGTTGACGGTGCCGGTGCGCAGCCGGGCCGCGACCGCCCGGCCGCGGCGCGGGTTCCGGGTCCAGACGCTGGAGTTGAGGCCGTACGGGGTGGCGTTGGCGGCGGCCACCGCCTCGTCGTCGGTGTCGAAGCGGTAGACGGAGACGACCGGGCCGAAGGTCTCCTCGCCGCAGACCGCCATCTCCGGCGTGACGCCGTCGAGGATGGTCGGCTCGTAGAAGAAGGGGCCGAGGTCGGGCCGGGCGCGGCCGCCGGCCAGCACGGTGGCGCCGGCCTTGACGGCCTCCTCGACGTGCCGGGTGGTGGTGTCCAGCTGGCGGGCCGAGACCAGCGAGCCCATGTCGGCGCCGTACGCGAGGCCGCCGCCCAGGCGCAGGGCCCGGGTGCGCTCGGCGAACTTCTCCAGGAAGGCGTCGGCGACCGAGCGGTGGACCATGAGGCGCTCGATGGAGATGCAGAGCTGACCGGCGGAGGAGAAGCAGGCCCGCACGGCGCCGGCCGCGGCCCGGTCGAGGTCCGCGTCGGCGAGCACCAGCATGGCGTTCTTGCCGCCGAGTTCGAGCGAGGCGCCGATCAGCCGGGCGGCGGCGCGCTGGGCGACGTCGCGGCCGGTGCGGGTGGAGCCGGTGAAGGAGACGTAGTCCGCGTGCTCGACCACGGCCGGGCCGATCACCGGTCCGTCGCCGATCACGACCTGCCACAGGTCGGCCGGCAGCCCGGCCTCGACGAGCAGTTCGCGGGCCCACAGCGCGGTGAGCGCGGTCTGCGTGTCGGGCTTGTTGACGACGGCGTTGCCGGCCACGAAGGCGGGCAGGGCGTCGCCGACGGACAGCTCCAGCGGGTAGTTCCACGGCGAGACGTGGCCGATCACGCCCTTGGGGCGGCGGGCCTCGATCGCCTGGGTGAGCACCGGCAGCGCGCCGCCGTGCCGCTTGTCACGCAGGTACCCGTGCGCGGCGCGCCCGTAGTGCCGGGCGGCCATGGCGACGGCGAGCACCTCCTCGAAGGCGTGCAGCCGGGCCTTGCCGGTCTCGGCCTGGATCAGGTCCAGGACCTCGTCCTGCCGCTTGAGCAGCAGGTCGTGGAAGCGCAGCAGGACGGCGGCGCGGCGGCGCACGGGCAGCGCGGCCCAGGCCGACTGGGCGCGGCGGGCCAGCTGGAAGGCGACCTCGACGTCGGCCGGGGTGGACTGCGGCAGGCTCGCCAGCCGCTCACCGGTCAGCGGGGCGACGGTCTCCACCACGCTGGGCTCGCCGGTCGCGGTGACGCCGCCGGCCAGCCGGGCGACCAGGGACGGCGGGACGGCCCCGGCGACGGTCCGGCCGCCGCCCGGAGCGGCCGGGTTGCCGCCCGCGGGGGCGGCGTCGGGACGTCCGGTGGCCACTGCATCTGCTGTGAGGTCCGACATACGGCGCAGCCTAGGCGCTCGGCGCCCGGCGCGGTACCCGTCGGTAACAACAATCTGCCGCACTCGGGCGAAAGCGGGCGCTCCGCCCGGACGGCGCCGTGGTCAGCGGGTGGGCGTGAAGCTGTTGAGCACCGTCGTGAAGCGCTGGAGGGCCTCGTTCCAGTCGTTGCCCTTCTCCGGGCTGGACGAGTAGATCGCGTAGGCGGTGCCGTCCTCGTCGATGAACTCGGTCTCGACCGCGCGGCGGCGGCCGCCCTCCTTGGCCGCGTAGCTGAACTCCCAGACGGCCGCCTCGTGGCCGTTCACCGCGGTGCTCGCCATCCGGTGCTGCTTGTAGTCCTTCTGCGCCTTGGAGACGCTGGCCTCCATCTCCCGCATGTGCTCCAGCGGCTTGACCGACTGCCCGACGGTGACGGCGAACTGCAGGTAGTGCACCTTGCCGTCGGGGCTGTAGAAGATCTGGTTGTTGTCGCTCCCGAGGATGCGCTGCCAGGCCGGGGACGCGGACGGCAGCACGAAGCGGAACCCGGCCGGGTCCTCCACCCACTGGTAGCCGGCGGGCACCGGCCCGCCGCTCGCCGATCCGGTCGGCACCGGCACGGCCGAGGTGGTCACGGCGGGCGTCGACGGGTCGTCGGCGGGGCCGGCGTCGGAGCCGACGACGTGCCGGGTGGCGAAGAAGGTGCCCGCGGCGGCGACCAGGCCGACGGCCACCGCGATGCCGACGACCTTGGCCAGGCTGCGGCGCCTGGCCGGTCCGCGCGCGGGCGCGATGGTGTGCGGCACCGGCGCGACGGGCCCGGTGGGCGCCCCCGCGGTGATCGGCGCGCCCGCCTGGGCGCCCACGGCGGGAACGTGCGCCGCGGCCACGGCGCCACCGGCCGGAGCGTGCGCCGCGGTGACGGCCGTCTCCGACGAGCGGGCTGCGGCCGGCTCCCCGGCGGTGTCCGGCTCGATGCCGGTGTCCGTACCGGCGTCACCGGCGTCGGCCGCGGCCCCGCCGGTCGTGTCGCTCCGGTCCACGACGGGCACCGACATCGTCGGCGTCCGGACCGGCGCGACCGCCTTCAGGCCGACCGTGTGCCCGGCCTGCACCTCGGCGAGCATCCGGGCCGCCTCGTCCGCGGTCGGCCGCTCGGCCGGGTCCTTGGCCATCAGCGCGGCCAGCACCGGCCCAAGCGGCCCGGCCCGGCGCGGCTCCGGCAGCGGATCGCCCACGACCGCGGCCAGCGTGGTGATCGGCGAGGTCCGGCGGAACGGCGACTGCCCCTCGACGGCCGCGTACAGCGTCGCGCCGAGGCCCCACAGGTCGGAGGCCGGCCCGGGCCGCTCGCCCTGGGCGCGCTCGGGCGCGAGGTAGTCCGGCGAGCCGACGAGGTCGCCCGGCCGGGTCAGCTCGGCGGAGCCCTCGAACTTCGCGATCCCGAAGTCCAGCAGGACGACCCGGCCGGTGCCGCGCTCCAGCAGCACGTTGGCCGGCTTGACGTCCCGGTGCAGCACGCCCAGCTGGTGCCCGCGGTGCAGCGCGGCCAGCACCTGGCTGCCGACCTCGGCGGCGGCGCGCGGCTGGAGGGTGCCGTCCTGGCTGATCACGTCGGCCAGCGAGCGGCCGTCGACCAGCTCCATGACGATCCACGGCCGGCCGTCCTGCTCCAGCACGTCGTGCACGGTGATGACGCCGGGGTGCTTGATCCGGGCCGCCGCGCTCGCCTCGCGCTTCATCCGGGCGTGCAGGATCTCCAGCTCGTCCTCGGGGAGGTGGTTGACGGTCAGTTCCTTGACCGCGACCTCACGGTCCAGCATCCGGTCCCAGGCCCGCCAGACCGTGCCCATGCCGCCGCGGCCGAGCCGATCGCCCAGCTCGTACCGCCCGGCCAGCAGCCGCTCCGTCTCGGCCGTCTCCGGCCGGTCCTGCACGCCCATCGGCGACCGCTCCCCCTCGCTTCGGCTGCCGTCAGTGCGACGGAGGGCCTGGTGCAGACCACTGTTCGAACAAATCCCACGCACACATTAGGCCCACCTCGCCGACCCGGGTAATCTCCCCGGTCCGCCGCGTCCGCGAACCGCGGCCGGGCCGGGCCGTCAGCCCGCGAACATCACCACGGCGACCACCCCCAGCACGAGCAGCAGGAAGACGCCTCCGACCAGCACCGGCCCCAGCAGGGCCGGGGGTATCCGGGGCGGCTTGCCCCCGTCCGTCCCCGCCCCGCGGCCGGCGGACGGCACGGCGGCGCCCCGGCCGCGCCCGCGCGCGGACTTCACCAGCGGACCGGCCGGCCGCAGCACGACCTCCCGGGCCGCCCGCTCGCCGTCGGCCGGCTCCGGCGCGCCCGCCAGCAGCACCGCCAGCTCCCGGCGGACCTCGTCGGCGGTCGGCCGCAGCGCCGGATCGGGCTGGAGCAGCCGCTCGACGAGCGGCGCCAGCGGACCGCAGGAGGCGGACGGCTCGCGCCGGCCGTCCCGGACCGCCGTCACCAGCTCCGGCACCCCGCCCTCGGGGTAGGGCGAACGCCCGGTCAGCAGCCGCTGCAGCAGCACCCCGAGCGCCCAGCAGTCCCCGGCCGGGCCGCCGTCCAGCGGCCAGCGCTCCGCCACCGGGCCGACCAGGGTGGCCCGCACCTCGTAGCGGCGGCGACCGCCGGGCCCGCCGAGGTCCTCGGCCAGCGCCTCCTCGGCCACCCCGGGCAACAGTCCGCCGAGCATCGCCGCGCCGTCCTCGCAGACCAGCACCGACTCGGCGGTCAGGTTGCCGTGGCTGAGCCCGGCCTCGTGCAGCGAGCGCAGCGCGCCCGCCAGGTCCGCCGCCAGCTCGGCCGCCCGGTAGGGCGGCAACGGCCCGACGGCGACGAGTTCGGCCAACGGGACGCCGGCCGGCCGCTCCTCGACCGTCCACAGCAGCTCTCCGTCGACGAACGCCCCGACCCCGCGCAGCAGCCGCGGGTGCCAGGCCGGCGCCGTCGAGCCGACCGCTCCGACCCGCCGGACCAGCCGGTCGGCCTGCGGCGGCGTGCCGTCCTCCGGATCGTGGCCGCCGGTCAGCAGCGCGGGCAGCTCCAGGGCGCGCAGCAGCACCGACTCGCCGGTGCCCTCGTCCACCGCGGTCGCCCGCAGCGCCTCCGGACGGTCCGTCAGCCGGTAACGCCCCGCCAGCACCTGCCCAGGGCCCGCTCGCATGCCAGTTCCTCTCGCTCACCGAGCAGCCTACTGAGCGGCTCTCCCGGGCTCGGCCCCGTGGACCGGACCGATCTGATCGACACCGCGTTCCGGGTCGCCGGCAACGGCGGCCGGGCGACGCGGGCCGAGGCCGTGCGCACGGTCGAGGCGGCCGTGATCGACGGTGAGCGGCCCGTCGCCTCCACCGTCGGCCGCCACCCCGACCACGTCCGCGAGGGCGCGCTGGTCCCGACCACCTACCGGCTGCTCTTCCTGAAGGACGGGAAACCGCCGGTACCGGTTCCGCTTGCCGCCGTCACCGACGCGACCATGACGCGGACCGGGCTCGACGGCGACGCCCTGACGATCATCGCCCCGACCGGCCCCCACGGCTTCGAGGACGCGGCCGGGGCCGGGGAGTTCACCGAGCGGATCAGGACCGCCGCACGGGCCGCGCGGGCCACCCCGCAGGCGGCCGCCTCCCTGACCGAGGCGCCGTCCGCCCCCGCCCCCGAGGAGCCCGGCGCGGGCGGGCGACCGCTGGACCGGCTGGAGCGGTCGGCCGCCCCGCACCGCTCCGGGGCGCTCACCGACCAGGAGTTCGCCGAGGCCGAGGAGCGCCTGCCCGGCCGACCGGCCCGGCCGACCGCCGGGTTACGGCGCGGGCTGGAAGCTGGCGAACGCCTCGTCCCTGGCCTGGGAGTTGGCCGGGGCCGCCCAGTCGGCGTCCGGCGTGGTCCAGTAGATCGCGTAGCCGTACTTGGCCGGGCTGCCGGTCACGAAGCCGCGGTTGAGCGAGTGCATCCTCGGCGTGCCGTTGGTCCACTCCCAGTCGGCCGCGTTGCTCCACTGCCGGTAGCCGACGGCCGCGAGGTTGACCCGCTGGTAGTTGGTCACCTGCGCACGCAGGCCGGGCTCGGCCTCCTGCCAGTCCGCCAGCGCGCTCGGGTCGGGGCTGGTGGTCCACTCGATCCGCAGCGTGCTGCCGTTGCCCTGGAAGGTCCGGCGGGTGGCCTCCGAGCCGCTCTGCTGGAGCCAGTCCGGCAGCACGACCGAGAAGCCGGTCGGGTCCTTGTACAGGTGGTACCCGGCCGGCACCGCGCCGGCCGGGGCCGCGCGGGCCCCCGGCGGGGCGGCGGGGCCGACGGCCCCCCGGGGCGGCCGTGGGGCGGTCGCGCGGGGGCGCG
>NZ_JBHWGD010000096.1:0-25138 GCF_042733235.1 Kitasatospora sp. NPDC059722 | reverse complement strand
GTGCCGGCGTGCCGGGCGGCCGCCGGGGCGCCGGCCGGGGTGGCGGCGGCGCCGCGGCCGCCCTGGACGGTCTTGCCGCCCGGGGCCCCGGCGGAGCGCTGCACGGGCGGCTGCGCGGGCGCCGGGACGGTGGCGGCCGACTGGTCCTGCGGGGACGGCCGGCGTCCCGTCTCGCCGGTGCCCCGGGCGTCCTGGGCGTCCTGCGTGCCCTCGGCGCCCTCGGCGCCGTCCGTGCCGTTGCCGGTCCGCGCGGTCTCCGGTCTGGATGCCTCGGCGGCCGGACGCGGCGCGAGGGACGGCGACAGCGCCATCCCGCCGGTGGTCCGGAACAGCTCGTCGGCACCCGGGAGACTCACTCGGCGGGGCGGCACCGGTCGAGCACCTCCCTGGCGAGCTGGCGGTAGGCGGCGGCACCGACCGAGTTGGTCGCGTACGTGGTGATCGGCTCGCCGGCGACGGTGGTCTCCGGGAAGCGCACGGTCCGCCCGATGACGGTGTGGAAGACGTGCTCGCCGAACGCCTCGACGACGCGCGCGAGCACCTCGCGGCTGTGCACGGTGCGCGAGTCGTACATGGTGGCGAGGATGCCGTCCAGGCGCAGCTCGGGGTTGAGCCGCTCGCAGACCTTCTCGATGGTCTCGGTGAGCAGCGCGACGCCGCGCAGGGCGAAGAACTCGCACTCCAGCGGGACGATGACGCTGTGAGCGGCTGTCAGCGCATTGACCGTCAGCAGGCCCAGCGAGGGCTGGCAGTCGATGATGACGTAGTCGTAGTCCGGCAGCAGGGGCTTCAGGGCGCGCGCCAGCGCGGACTCCCGGGCGACCTCGCTGACCAGCTGGACCTCGGCGGCGGAGAGGTCGATGTTGGACGGCAGCAGGTCCATGCCCGGCACGGCCGTCTTGAGCAGGACCTCATCGGCCGTCAGGCCGCGCTCCATGAGGAGGTTGTAGACCGTGACGTCGAGTTCCATCGGGTTGACGCCGAGTCCGACCGAGAGCGCGCCCTGCGGGTCGAAGTCGACGAGCAGCACCCGGCGGCCGTACTCGGCCAGCGCGGCGCCCAGGTTGATGGTCGACGTGGTCTTGCCGACGCCGCCCTTCTGGTTGCACATCGCGATGATCTGCGCGGGGCCGTGCTCGGCCACCGGCGCGGGGATCGGGAAGTAGGGCAGCGGGCGGCCGGTGGGGCCGACCCGCTCGCGGCGCTGGCGCGCGGCGTCGGGGGCCAGCGTGGCGGCGTACTCCGGGTCCGGCTCGTACTCGGCGTCCGGGTCGTCGTAGGCGCCGTAGGCGAACTCGCCGTAGGCCAGGCCGTAGGCCGCCAAGTCGGCGTCGTGATCGGTCACCGTGGTCACCTGCGCTGTGTTCTGGCGTGCTTCGAAGGTACGGAGTGCGACCGAGCCGACCTCGGCCGAGCCCACGGAGGGCTGCCGGGCCCCGGGCTCCTCACTCGGCTGGCCGGCGGTGCGTTCCGCCAGTCCTGGCTGACCACCCCCGGGAGCAAATGTCGACTCATTCACAAGTCGTCTTACCTCCTTGGGCATCCAGGACTCTATGTCGATTCGTCAGCGTGGCAGCAGCCGACGGTTTGCGACTCTAGGCCGTTCAAGGCGTTCGCAGCAACACAATCCACGGTAGTGGGCCTCATGTGTCGACTATCGGGCGGGCCGCTGTCAAGGGATGAGTGGCCTGTTGACCCTAACGTTTCTGCGCCGGGGTGCGGTGGGGTGACACGACCGACGAAAATTGACGACAGAGCGACCCGCCCGCGCCACCGGCCGTTCACGCGCACGGCGAAGCCCCCGACCCGAGGGGAGAGGGTCGGGGGCGAACGACCGCCGTGCGGTCAGGGTGTTCAGGCGAGCACGCTCTCCAGGGACACCGACTCCAGGCCGAAGGCCTCGGCGACGGCCGGGAAGGTGATCTGGCCCTCGTGCACGTTCAGGCCCTTGGCGAGCGCCGGGTCACGGCGCAGCGCCTCCTTCCACCCGCGGTTGGCCAGCTCGACGACGTACGGAAGCGTCGCGTTGGTCAGCGCGTAGGTCGAGGTGTTCGGAACGGCGCCCGGCATGTTGGCCACGCAGTAGAAGACCGAGTCGTGGACCTGGAAGGTCGGCTCGGCGTGCGTGGTGGGACGCGAGTCCTCGAAGCAGCCGCCCTGGTCGATGGCGATGTCGACGAGCACGGAGCCCGGCTTCATGCGGGAGACCAGCTCGTTGGTGACGAGCTTCGGGGCCTTGGCGCCCGGGATCAGCACGGCGCCGATGACCAGGTCGGCCTCGATGACGGCCTTCTCCAGCTCGAAGGTGTTGGAGACGATGGCCTTGATCTTCGTGCCGAAGATGCGGTCGGCCTCGCGCAGCTTGTTGATGTCGCGGTCGAGCAGGGTCACCTCGTAGCCCATGCCGATGGCGATGGTGGCCGCGTGCCAGCCGGAGACGCCACCGCCGATGACGACGGCCTTGGCCGGGTGGGTGCCGGGCACGCCACCGGGCAGCACGCCGCGGCCGCCGGCCGGGCGCATCAGGTGGTAGGAGCCGACCTGCGGGGCCAGCCGGCCCGCGACCTCGGACATCGGGGCGAGCAGCGGCAGGGCGCCGTTGCCGAGCTGCACGGTCTCGTACGCGATCGCGGTGGTGCCGGACGCGACGAGCGCGTCGGTGCCGGCGCGGTCGGCCGCCAGGTGCAGGTACGTGAAGAGGGTCTGGCCCTTGCGGAGGCGGTGGTACTCCGAGGCGATGGGCTCCTTGACCTTCAGCAGCAGGTCGGCGGTGGCCCACACCTCGTCGGCGGTGGGGAGGATGGTGGCGCCGGCGGCCACGTACTCCTCGTTGGGGATCGAGGAGCCGACACCGGCGTTGTCCTCGATGTAGACCTCGTGTCCGTTGCGGACCAGCTCATGCACGCCGGCGGGCGTGATGGCCACGCGGTACTCGTGGTTCTTGACCTCGCGGGGGATGCCGACCTTCACGGCTAAACACGTCCTCTTGCCATGGGGGTCCCTACCGGAGAAGACCGGCGGGCGCCGCGCACAGGGGGAAGCCTCCGGGGGCAGCCCGGGGCATGGATCGCTGCGCGACTGAGTTCGAGTGTAATGAAGCCCAGTCGGCGTGTCAGCCTTCCAAAGTGACTAATTTTGCCGGACACATTGGCAGGTTCGTAGGCTTCCACCGCGATCTTCCCATCAAAGATGCCCGAACCGGACATCTAAGACAATACCCCTGAACCGCCCCTCACCACCCGGCGTAGAGGCGTTCGCGCAGGTCCGCGAGGCTGGCCCCGACGGCCTCCCGGCCCCGTTCGTCGCCGAGCCTGCGCAGCACCGCCAGGGCGGCGCGGTACTCGCGCTCGGCCTCCTCGAAACGGCGCTGGGCGGTGTGCGCCTCGGCCACCCGGGCGAGCAGCCGGGCCTCCGCCGCCTGCTCCCCCATCGACTGCCGCAGCCCGAGCGCCCGCCCGTACCAGTCGGCGGCGCGGACGGCGTCCCCGAGCGCCCGGTGGCACCCGGCCGCGCCCTCCAGCGCCCGCGCGCAGAGCGGCTGGTCGCCGACGCTGCGGGCGTGCTCCAGGGCGGCCCGGTAGTGCGTCCCGGCGAGCTCCCAGCGCCCGGCGGCGGCCTGCAGGTCGCCCAGGTTGAGCAGCGCGGCCGAGGCGCGCCGGGGCCGGCCGTTGCGCTCGGCGACGGTCAGCACCAGCTCGTGCAGCCGGTGCAGGTCGGCGGGCGCGGCGCCGCCGGTGAGCGGCAGCGCCCGCAGCAGCGCGGTGACCAGCCGCCCGGCCGAGCCGTCGAGGTCGCCCTGGCCGATCGCGTCGCCGACGGCGGTGAGCAGGAGGTCCCGCTCGCCGAGCAGCCACTCCCGGGCGTGCGCGGCCGAGCGCAGCCGCAGCGCGGCGGGCAGCGGGTCCGGTGCGGGGCCGGCGGCCGGGTCGAGCAGCGCCCGGGCCGACTCGGTGAGCCGGACCATCCGCTCCAGCAGCCGGGCCCGGGCGAGCTCGGTCTCGGCGGGCCGGTCCTCGTGCTCGCGCAGCCGGACGAGCCGCGGGTAGAGCCGCGCGGGCACCCGGTAGCGCGGCGTGCCGTCGGGGGCCGGCGGCTCCTCGGCGAGCAGTTCCCGCCCGGCGAGCGCGGCCAGCGTCGCGGCGGCGTCCGGTGCCGGGCAGCCGACCAGGGCGGAGGCGGTGCGGGGGTCGGCCGTCTGGGCGGGGGCCAGGGTGAGGGTGCGCAGCATCCGCGCCTGGGCGGCCGGCAGCGTGCGGTACACCAGGGTGAACGCGCCGACCAGCGGGTCGTTGTCGGGGACGGGCACCGGCTCGGCGGGCTCCGGGGCGGGCTTGACCCAGGCCGCCGGGTCCGTGGCCGGTTCGGCGGGCGGCTCCGGCGCCGCGGCGGCGCCGGTCCCGGCCCCCTTGGCGTCCTTGAGGCTGTTGGTCCCCTTGCCCGCCCTGGCTCCCTTGGCGGTCTTCGCGCCCTTCGGGGCCGCCGCCTTCTCCTCCTTCTTCCCCTCGTTCACGACACTCTTCGCGGCGCTCTGCGCGGCGCTCTTCACGGCGCCGTTCACGACGCTCTGCGCGGCCCCCTTCGCCACGTCGTTCGGAGCGTCCTTCCCGGCGTCCTTCGCGCCGTCCCTCGCCGTCTTGTGCCGGTCCGCCGCCGGCCGGGCCGCCTCCTCGCCCAGGACGCTCGCGAGCTCGCGCGCCGCGTCCGTGACGGCCGTCTTCGGGTTGCCGCGCAGCCACCCGGCCATCAGCCGCAGCGCGGCCGGCCGGGCGGCGCAGGCCTCGGCGAGGTCGGCGCCGCCGACCGGGTCGCAGGAGAGCCGGGTGCCGCCGACCAGGTCGGCGAGCAGCTCGCCGGAGGCCTGCCGGTCGAGCCCGCCGAGGATGACGGGGTCGATGTCCTCGATGCCGGTGAGCGGCCCGGCGGTGGTGGCGAGCACCAGGCAACCGGGCTCGTCGGCGAGCAGCGGCCACAGCTGCCCGGCGTCCCGGACGTCGTCGAGCAGCAGCAGGACCCGGCGGCCGGTCAGGGCCTCGCGCAGCGCGACGCAGGCCGGTTCGTCGCGCCCGTCCTCGGCCGCGCCGGGCAGCGGCACGTCCGCGGCCGGGTCGAGCTGCTCCAGCAGCAGGCGGGCGGCGCGGGCGGGCGGCACCCGGGCGCCGTCGGGCGCGGACAGGCGGGTGAAGAGCACGCCGTCGGGGTAGTCCGCGGCGACGGTGCGGGCGAAGCGCACGGCGAGCGCGGTGCGGCCCGAGCCGGGGCGCCCGGCGAGCACGAGCACCGGGCTGCGGCCGGCGGCCGGGCGGGCCGCGGCGGCCCGCAGCGCGGCCAGTTCGGCGCGCCGCCCGGCGAACACCGTGGGGCCCGCCGGCAGCCGCTCCACACCGGGCACGGACCCGGCGGGCACTCCGGGGCCGGCGTCCATCGTCACCGTCTTCCTCGCCACCCGTGCCCACTCCCGACGTCGTCCGGTGCTCAGCGCGCGCGGCCCGGGACGGACCGCCTGTCTGCGAAGCGTAGTTGCGCCGTCCGGCCCGGCCGAGGTGACATCCGGTCGTACCAACCGGCAAATCACCCCGCCGGATCAACGGGAGCGCCGGGAGCGCCCCGAGCGGGCCCCGAGAGGGCCCCGGGAGGGCCGGCTCAGGCCTCGAAGGGCCGGGCCGGCCAGGGCGCCTCCGGCGGGCGCAGCGCGTCCAGCCCGCCGGGAGTCGTCAGCGCGGCGTGCACCGCGAGCGTGCCGGTGACCAGCGTCGGGTTGTGCAGCCGCCCGGCCTGGATCAGCCGGATCAGCTCGGGCACCGGCACCCGGGCCGTCTCGATCTCCTGCTCCTCGCCCTCGGCCGCGTAGCGCTCGCCCTCGGCGTCGGACAGGTCGGTCGCGAGGAACATCCGCAGCGCCTCGTCGGTGCCGCCCGGGGAGGTGTAGTAGTCGGCGAGCACCCGCCAGGTGCCGGCCTCGACGTGCGCCTCCTCGTACAGCTCCCGCTTGGCCGCGTGCCACGGGTTCTCGCCGGGCACGTCGAGCAGGCCGGCCGGCAGCTCCCAGAGCCGCTGGCGGACGGGGTGGCGGTACTGGCGCAGGATGAGCACCCGCTCCTTGTCGTCCAGGGCGAGCACCGACACCGAGCCGGGGTGAGTCTGGTAGTCGCGGCGGGCCCAGCTGCCGTCGGGCATCCGGACCTCCTCGCTGCGCACGCCGGTGACCCGGCCCTGGAACGGCGTACGGCCCTCACGGACCTCCCACTCCTCGGCCGCGTCGGCGATCACCCGGTCGCTGCTGTCGTCCATCGCTCTCCCCTTTTCGTCAGTACGACACAATCTAACGCCGAACGGCGGCCCCGCGGGAATCGCGGGACCGCCGTCGGGTGAACGACCGGGGCCGAGGAGGGTGTGACTACTCGGACGCCGCGGTCTTGATCACGATGGCCGCCTTGACCAGGCCCGCGAACAGCGGGTGCGGGCGGGTCGGACGGGACTTCAGCTCCGGGTGGGCCTGGGTGGCCACCAGGTACGGGTGCACCTCGCGCGGGTACTCGACGTACTCGACCAGGTCGCCCTTGGGCGAGAGGCCGGAGAACTGCAGGCCGGTCTTCTCCAGGTCCGCGCGGTAGGCGTTGTTGACCTCGTAGCGGTGGCGGTGGCGCTCCTCGACGTACTGCTCGCCGCCGTAGACCTCACGGACGATCGAGCCCTCGGCGAGCTTGGCCGGGTAGAGGCCGAGGCGCATGGTGCCGCCCAGGTCGCCCTTGCCGTCGACGATCGCCAGCTGCTCGGCCATGGTGGAGACCACCGGGTGCTTGGCGGCGGCGTCGAACTCGGTGGAGTTGGCCTCCGGCAGGCCGGCCAGGTTGCGGGCCGCCTCGATGACCACGCACTGCAGGCCCAGGCACAGGCCCAGCAGCGGGACCTTGTTCTCGCGGGCGAAGGTGATGGCGCCGACCTTGCCGTTGACGCCGCGGTCGCCGAAGCCGCCGGGGATGCAGATCGCGTCCACGTCGCCGAGCTGCTCGCGGGCGCCCTCGGGCGTCTCGCAGTCGTCGGACGTGACCCACTTGATCTCGACCCGGGCGTTGTTGGCGAAGCCGCCGGCGCGCAGCGCCTCGGTCACCGACAGGTAGGCGTCCGGCAGGTCGATGTACTTGCCGACCAGGGCGACCTTGACGATGTGCTGCGGCTCGTGGACGCGGCGCAGCAGGTCGTCCCAGGTGGTCCAGTCCACGTCGCGGAACGGCAGGTCGAGCCGGCGCACCACGTAGGCGTCCAGGCCCTCGCCGTGCAGGACCTTGGGGATGTCGTAGATCGACTTGGCGTCGATGGCCGCGACCACGGCCTCCTCGTCCACGTCGCACATCAGCGAGATCTTGCGCTTGATGGCCTGCGGGACCTCGCGGTCGGCGCGCAGCACGATCGCGTCGGGCTGGATGCCGATGTTGCGCAGCGCGGCGACGGAGTGCTGGGTGGGCTTGGTCTTGAGCTCGCCCGAGGGGCCGATGTAGGGCAGCAGGGAGACGTGCACGAAGAACACGTTGTCCCGGCCGACCTCGTGGCGGACCTGGCGGACGGCCTCCAGGAACGGCAGCGACTCGATGTCGCCGACGGTGCCGCCGACCTCGGTGATCACGACGTCGACGTCCTCGGTCGCCATGCGGCGGATCCGGGACTTGATCTCGTTGGTGATGTGCGGGATGACCTGGACCGTGTCGCCCAGGTACTCGCCGCGCCGCTCCTTGGCGATCACGGTGGAGTAGACCTGGCCGGTGGTCACGTTGGCCGAGCCGTGCAGGTTGGTGTCCAGGAACCGCTCGTAGTGGCCGATGTCCAGGTCGGTCTCGGCGCCGTCGTCGGTGACGAAGACCTCACCGTGCTGGAACGGGTTCATGGTGCCCGGGTCCACGTTGAGGTACGGGTCGAGCTTCTGCATCGTGACGCGCAGTCCGCGGGCCTTGAGCAGGGCGCCGAGGCTGGAGGCGGTGAGCCCCTTGCCGAGCGAAGAGGCGACACCCCCGGTGACGAAGAGGTGCTTGGTCGTCACGGCGCGGCCGTTCGCTGCCTTGCCGGAATGGGGCTGTGCCAAGAGGGGGCTCCCGTGGGTCGCGTGTCGAAAGTGACGTGGGTGGGGGCTCACCGGCTCGCCGGGCGACGAGGGGGTGCGGTGTGAGGCACGGCACCCGAAGGGTCGTCGGTTCGGCTGGTCCGGGGCGTTTGATCCCACCGGTCCACGGGATACCAGGGTATCAGTGACCCGACCCGGACGCCTTCCCGGCCGCTCGCACCGCCGACACGGCGCACGCGGGGCGCACCACCGGCGCACCGTACGGCGCATCCGTCACACCGGTCGCACCACCGCCGGACCGGGCCACGACGGCACTCCCCGACCGGGCCATGCCACCCCCTCCTGGCGGACCACGCGGAACTGATCCGTCCGGACCATCCTTCACGCCGCCTCCGCGATGCACGGCATTTCCCCCGAATTGTGGCGCCACACGGGGCTGCGTCCGCGTGCTTCGCCCCTTTCGTCCGTCGTAAGCTGCACGGACGCATCGCCGACAGCACGAGCACGCGGAGGGCGTGGGAGGGTCAGGACGCTCCCGGTCCCCGATGCGCGACCGGACCTCTCCGTAATCCAGCTCCTCCCCCACCCACCCCGGGGGCTCCACCGAGCCCCGCGCGGACACTCCGGCAAGGCCCGCCACCACCCACCGGCGGTCCGGACGTCCCGGGGTGGGCCTCCGGCCCCGCAGACCGCTCGCTCCCCTCGGATCGCCGATGCGTCGTGACCACATTGCGAACTGGAGATCCACGTGGCCGGCCGTATCGAGGACTACGCACTCATCGGGGACATGCAGACCGCCGCCCTGGTCAGCAGGGACGGGGCGGTCGACTGGCTGTGCCTGCCCCGCTTCGACTCGCCGGCCGTGTTCGCCGGCCTGCTGGGCACCGATGAACACGGCTTCTGGCGGATCGGCCCGGCCGAAGCCGTCGCGAGCGAGGTCCCCGCCCCCACGGCCGTCCCGGCCCCGGTCACCGGCCGGGTCCGCTTCGCCGACACGGCCGACCTGCGGGTCCCCCCGCCGACCGCCGCCGCTCCCGCCGTGCCCGCCGACCGCCGCCGCTACCGGGGCGACTCGCTGATCCTGGAGCAGGAGTGGGACTCCCAGGGCGGCACCGTCCGGGTGATCGACTTCATGCCGCCGCGCCCGCTGGCCGGCAAGGACGCCGTCCCCCAGGTGATCCGGATCGTCGAGGGCGTGGCCGGCACCGTCCGGATGCGCTCGGCGGTGCGGATGCGCTTCTCCTACGGCCGCATCGTGCCCTGGGTGCACCGGGTCGAGCAGGCCGACGGCGGCCACCGCACCGTCGCCGTCGCCGGGCCCGACTCGGTCTGGCTGGACGGCGAGGCCGACACCTACGGCCGCAACCTCACGACCTACGCCGACTTCACCGTCACCGCCGGCGAGCGGATCGCCTTCGCCCTCACCTGGCAGGCCTCCCACCTGGACGCCCCGAAGGCCCCGGACGCCGAGGCGATGCTCGACGCCACCGCCGACTTCTGGCACGAGTGGGCCGAGCAGTGCACCTACCAGGGCCCCTACCGCGAGGCCGTGATCCGCTCGCTGATCACCCTCAAGGGCCTCACCTACGCCCCCACCGGCGGCATCGTCGCCGCCCCCACCACCTCCCTGCCCGAGGACATCGGCGGCGAGCGCAACTGGGACTACCGCTACACCTGGCTGCGCGACGCCGCGATCACCCTCTCCTCGCTTCTGCGCACCGGCTACCGCGACGAGGCCCGCGCCTGGCGCGAGTGGCTGCTGCGCGCGGTCGCCGGCGACCCGGAGAACCTGCAGATCATGTACGGCATCGCGGGCGAGCGCGAGCTCACCGAGTCCTCGCTGGACTGGCTGCCCGGCTACGAGAACTCCCAGCCCGTGCGGATCGGCAACGGCGCCGCCGGCCAGCTCCAGCTCGACGTCTACGGCGAGGTCGTCGAGGCCCTGCACCTGGCCCACATGACCGGCCTGGTCCGCAACGACCACGCCCACCACCTCCAGCTGCGCCTGATCGGGTACCTGGAGGACCACTGGCAGAACCCGGACGAGGGCATCTGGGAGGTCCGCGGCCCGCGCCGGCACTTCGTCCACTCCAAGGTGATGGCCTGGGTCGCCGTCGACCGCACCATCAAGCTGCTGGAGCAGACCCCCGAGGACGCCCCCGGCGACGACCAGCTGGAGCGCTGGCGCGAGCTGCGCGACACCATCCACCGGGACGTCTGCGAGAAGGGCTACGACCCCGAGCGCAACACCTTCACCCAGTACTACGGCGGCCGGGAACTGGACGCCTCGCTGCTGCTCATCCCCCAGGTCGGCTTCCTCCCGCCGGACGACAAGCGCGTCATCGGCACCATCGAGGCCATCCAGCGCGAACTGTCCACCGAGGACGGCTTCGTGCTCCGCTACCCCACCCACGACGAGAGCGGCAGCAACGTCGACGGCCTCTCCGGCCACGAGGGGGCCTTCCTCGCCTGCTCGTTCTGGCTGGCCGACGACCTCGCCATGATCGGCCGGGTCCAGGAGGCCCGCGAGCTGTTCGACAAGCTGCTCGGGCTGCGCAACGACCTCGGCCTGCTCGCCGAGGAGTGGGACCCGCGCGAGAAGCGCCAGGTCGGCAACTTCCCGCAGGCCTTCAGCCACGTCCCGCTGATCGACACCGCGCTGCGCCTGACCGCCTGCGGCGGCGCCTACCTGTCGGCCCAGCCCGACGGCCACGCCGGCGAGCGGGTGGAGCAGGCGACCGTCTGACCCCCTAGGCGCGCTGGACCAGCTCGTCGTAGGTGCTCAGCACCTGGGCGACGGTGGCGGCCTCGTCCGGCCAGGTCTCGGCCTGCTGGCGGCCGGCCGCCACCAGCCGCTCCCGGCGCCGCGGGTCGGCCAGCAGCTCGCGCACGGCCCGGCCGACCGCGGCCGGGTCGCCTGCGGGCACCAGCACGGCCGCGTCGCCGACCAGTTCGGGGATCCCGCCGACGGCGGTGGCGACCACCGGCACGCCGGCCCGCATCGCCTCCTGGACGACCAGCGAGCGGGCCTCCCAGCGGCTGGAGACGACCACGACGTCGGCGGCCGACAGCAGGTCGGGCACGTCGGTGCGGTAGCCGAGCAGCCGCACCGGCAGCTTCTCCGCGGCGACCCGCTCGCGCAGC
This sequence comes from Kitasatospora sp. NPDC059722, assembly GCF_042733235.1. Taxonomy (NCBI): domain Bacteria; kingdom Bacillati; phylum Actinomycetota; class Actinomycetes; order Kitasatosporales; family Streptomycetaceae; genus Kitasatospora; species Kitasatospora sp. NPDC059722. The sequence continues at coordinate 13,941 of NZ_JBHWGD010000096.1, read as the reverse complement.
GCGCCCGCCTCCGGGCCGTCCCCGGCGAGCAGCAGCAGCGGCTGCGGGTCCAGCGCGGACAGTTCGCGGGTGGCGTCCAGCAGGAGCCCGAAGGCCTTCTGCGGGACGAGCCGGCCGACCGCCAGCACCAGCGGCCGGTCCGGGCCCCCGCCGAGCAACGCGGCCCGCGCCGAGGCCCGGTCGAGCCGTCCCTCGGGCATCGGCGGGGCGGCCACCGGGCCGAGCCGGGCGTCGGTGGCGCCCAGCTCGCGGGCCCGGGCGACGAGGTCGGAGGAGGCCCCGAGGACGAGGTCGGCGGCGCGCGCCACCCGGCGCTCCATGAGCCGCTGGAGGCGGCGCTCCATGCCGGTGGCCAGCAGCGCGTGGTGCGAGGTGACCACCAGCGGCGTCTCCGGGCGCAGGCCCGGGAAGCGGCCGGCGGTGCGCAGCGCGAGGTCGGAGAGCAGCCCGGCGCGCAGGCCGTGGGCGTGCACCACGTCGGCGCCGGTGAAGGCGCGGCGCAGCTCGCCGATGGCGGTGGCGTCGCTGCGGGCGCCCGCGGTGGGGGTGATGTCGACGGTGTGGAACCGGGCGCCGGTGCGGGAGAAGCCGAACAGCGCGTCCGTGCCGGCCGGGGCGCAGACCGTGACGCCGACCCCGTGCGCGACCAGGCCCTGGGCGAGGGAGCGGACATGGGCACCGATCCCGCCGGTGCTGGCGGCCAGGACGAGCACCACGTGCAGCTGGCCCGGCTCGGGGGCGGCCGGGGTGACCCGGGCGGCGGAATGGTCCACGTCGTCTCGCATCCGACTCGATCAGGTTCGCGCGCCCCGCTGCGGGGGTTGCCCGCCGGCGGCGCTCGGGACTGGAAAGCCAGTGTCCAGCCGCCACCATGCCAGGTCGGCGGCCCTCTTGGACAGTCGGCGCCACCGGGGGCGCGTCGTCGTGCCGCGAGGGCCGCCGGACCCGGCGAAGGGGCCGGCTAGCGCCGGCGCGGGGCCCGGGCGGCGGCCAGCAACTCCTCGGCGTGGGCGCGGCCCAGCTCGGAGTCCTCCAGGCCGGCCAGCATCCGGGAGAGCTCCCGCACCCGCTCCTCGTCGTTGAGCACCTTGACGCCGCTGCGCGTCACGGTGCCGTCGTTGGTCTTCTCCACGACGAGGTGCCGGTCCGCGAACGCGGCGACCTGCGGGAGGTGGGTGACGACCACGACCTGGGCGGACTCGGCCAGCTTGGCGAGCCGGCGGCCGATCTCGACCGCGGCCTTGCCGCCGACGCCCGCGTCCACCTCGTCGAACAGGTAGGTGGGGACGGGGTCGGCGCCGGCGAAGACCACCTCGACGGCGAGCATCACCCGGGACAGCTCACCGCCGGAGGCGCCCTTGGCGATCGGGCGGGGCTGGGCGCCGGGGTGCGGGGCGAGCAGCACCTCGACCTCGTCCACGCCGTGCGGGCCGTAGGCGACGGTGCGGCCGTCGACCTCGATCCCGGCGAGGTCGTCGACCAGGGAGATCGCGAAGGTCACCCGGGCGTGCGGCATGGCCAGTTCGGCGAGTTCGGCGGAGACGGCCTCGGCGAAGCGCCCGGCGGCGGCGTGCCGGGCGGCCGACACCTCGGCCGCGAGTTCGGCCAGCTCGGCGCGCAGCTCGGTCTCCCGGGCGCCGAGCTCGTCGATCCGGTCGTCGTCGCCGTCGAGTTCGGCGAGCCGGGCGGACCCGGCCTCGGCCCAGGCGAGCACCTCGGCGAGGGTGTTCTCCGCACCGCCGTACTTGCGCAGCAGCTGGGCCAGCGCGGCCCGGCGCTCCTCGACGGCGGCCAGGCGCACCGGGTCGGCGTCCAGGTCGTCCGCGTAGCCGGCCAGGTCGCCGGCCACGTCGGCGAGCAGGTAGCCGACCTCGTTGAGGCGGTCGGCCAGGGCGGCCAGCCGCTCGTCGTGGTGGCGGACGGCGTCCAGGGCGCGGCGGGACTGCGCGAGCAGGGTGCCGGCGTCCAGCGCCTCCGGGTCGGCCGGGTCACCGGCCAGGGCGGCGTGGGCGAGGGTCGCGGCGGAGGACAGCGCGTCGGCGTGGCCGAGGCGCTCGGCCTCGGCGGACAGCTCGACGTCCTCGCCGGCCACCGGCTCGGCGGCGGCGATCTCGTCCAGCCCGAAGCGCAGCAGGTCGGCCTCCTGGGCGCGCTCGCGGGCCCGGGTGGTCAGCTCCTCCAGGGTCGCCGAGACCTCGCGCAGCGCCCGGTAGGTCTCCCGGTAGCGCGCCAGCGGCTCGGCGACCGTCTCGCCCGCGTACCGGTCGAGGGCGCCGCGCTGGCGGGCCGGGCGCAGCAGCCGCTGCTGGTCGGTCTGGCCGTGCACCGCGATCAGGTCCTCGCCGAGTTCGGCGAGCAGCCCGACCGGCACGGACCGGCCGCCGACGTGCGCCCGCGAGCGCCCCTCGGCGGAGACGGTGCGGCTGATCAGCAGGGCGCCGTCGTCCAGTTCGGCCCCGGCCTCGATCGCGCGGGCCGCCGCCGGGGAGCCGGCGGGCAGTTCGAGCCGGCCCTCGACGACGGCGCGTCCGGTGCCGTTGCGCACCAGCCCCGGGTCGGCCCGGCCGCCCAGCAGCAGGCCGAGGCTGGTCACCACCATGGTCTTGCCCGCGCCGGTCTCACCGGTCACGGCGGTGAAGCCGGGCGCCAGTTCGACCACCGCGTCGTCGATGACGCCAAGATCCCGTATCCGCATCTCGTCCAACACGGAGACGACCTTACGAGGTTCCACCCCCGGCGCGCGACGAGCGGCAACGGCGCGCGGCAACTCCGTGCCCGGAAGTTCATCCCTTCCGGGAGGTTTGCCCCGGGCCGGGCGCGGTGCACCAGGGCAGGAAGAACTGCACCAGCGGGCCGATGGCCAGCGCGTACACGACGGTGCCGACCCCGGCGGTGCCGCCGAGGAGGATCCCGGCGGCGAGCACGGTCAGTTCGATGCCGGTGCGGATGAGCCGCAGCGAGCGGCCGGTGCGCCGGTGCAGGCCGGTCATCAGGCCGTCGCGCGGGCCCGGGCCGAGGCGGGCGCCGATGTAGAGGCCGCTGGCCAGGCCGTTGAGCAGGACCGCGGCGGTCATCAGGGCGATCCGGGCGGGCAGCGCGCCGACCCCGCCGACGACGGTGAGGGTGAGGTCCATGGCGGCGCCGATCACCAGCACGTTGGCGACGGTGCCGAGGCCCGGCCGCTGGCGCAGCGGGATCCACAGCAGGAGGACGAGGGCGCCGCAGATCGTCACCCAGGCGCCGACGGTCAGGCCGAGGGCGCGCTGGAGGCCCTGGTGCAGGACGTCCCAGGGGTCGAGGCCGAGGCCGGAGCGGAGCATCAGCGCCATGCTCGCGCCGTACAGCGCGAGGCCGCCGAAGAGCTGCGGGAGGCGCCGGCCGAGCGCGTGGGTGTCGCCGAGCACGCGGACGGCGAGCGGGGCCCGCCCGGACGGGACGGCGGTCGGGGTCACGGTGGTGGCCAATGCTGCTCCTGCGGTGGTGCCGCACCTCGGGGGGACGGCCCCGATGGTGGCGGCCTCGACGGCCGCCCTGTCATGATGAGCGGGCCAAACGGGCCCACTCCAGGGCCAATCACGAGCAAGTGGACTGATCACCCATGGCCGACTGGCACACCACCGTCACTCCCCCGGCGCTCGCCCGGCTCCTCTCCACCGCGCGGCTGCCCGCCCCGGCGACCGCCCGCCGGCCCGCCTACCGCACCCTGGCCGGCCAGATCCGGCTGCTGGTCACCGAGGGCCGCCTGCCGGTCGGCGCCCGCCTGCCCGCCGAACGCGAACTCGCCACCGCCCTGGAGCTCAGCCGCACCACCGTCGCCACCGCCTACGAGGCGCTGCGCACCGACGGCTACCTGCGCAGCCGCCGCGGTTCCGGCAGCTGGACCACCCTGCCCGAGGGCGCCCCGCCGCCCAGCGACGCCCTGCACCCCGTCCCGCCGGACGAGCAGAACCGCACCCTGGACCTCGGCGTCGCCGCCCTGCCCGCCCCGCAGCCCTTCCTCGGCGAGGCCGCCGCCCGCGCCGTCGAGCAGCTGCCCCGCTACGCCGCCGGGCACGGCCACTACCCCACCGGCGTCCCGGTGCTCCGCGAGGCCGTCGCCCGCCGCTTCACCGAGCGCGGCCTGCCGACCACCCCCGACCAGATCCTGATCACCACCGGCGCGATGGGCGGCCTCCACCTGCTCCAGCGGGTGCTGATCGGCCGCGGCGACCGCGTCGCCGTCGAGGCACCCACCTACGCCCACACCCTCCAGGCCCTGCGGCTCGCCGAGGCGCGGCTGGTGCCCGTCCCGTACGCGTGGCCGGACGGGCCGCTGCGCGGGCCGCGCTGGGACCTCGCCGAGTGGCGCCGGGTGCTGCACGGCGCCGCGCCCCGGCTCGCCTACGTCCTGCCGGACTTCCACAACCCGACCGGCGCCCTGATCCCCGAGGACCAGCGCCGCGAGCTGCTCGCCGCCGCCCGCACGGCCGGCACGGTCGTCCTGGTCGACGAGACCACCGCCGAACTCGGCTGGGGCGTGCCGCCCGACGCGCCGGTGCCGCGCCCGATGGCCGCGCTGGACCGCACCGCCCAGGTGGTCACCGTCGGGTCGGCGGGCAAACTGCTCTGGGGCGGCCTGCGGATCGGCTGGGTGCGGGCCGCGCCCGCGCTGGTGCGCCGGCTGGCCTCCGAGCGGGTCTACAGCGACGTCGGCACCCCGGTGCTGGACCAGCTGATCGCCGCCGACCTGATGGGCGAGACCCTCCCCGCCGTCCGCGCCCACCAGCTCGACCGGCTGCGGGCCACCGCCGACGCGTTCGGCGCCGCGCTGCCGCGCCACCTGCCCGGCTGGAGCTACGCGCCGCCGCCCGGCGGCCTCTCGCTCTGGGTCTCCACCGACGGCCTGTCCGGCGCCGCGCTCGCGCTCGCCGGGGAGCGCGGCGGGGTGCGGATCGCCTCCGGCAACCGGTTCGGTGCGGACGGCGCGTTCGAGCACCACGTCCGGATCCCGCTCACCGTGCCGGCGCCCGCCGTGCCCGCCGCCGTCGAACGGCTCGCCGCCGTCGCCGCGCAGGCGGGCAGCGGCGGCCGGTTCGGCACGGCGGACGACAGCCAGCCGCTGGCCGTGTGACGCCGCCCCGGTTCTCCGGATCCCCGGATCAGCAGGGCGTGTTCGAGCGCCCGCGCCAACCCGTCACCGGCAGCGCGAACTTGGCCACCAGCCGGTCGGTGAACGGCGCCCGGTGCAGCCGTGCCAGCCGCACCGGCGTCTGCCCCCGGCGCACCTCCACCCGCGCGCCGGCGGGCAGTTCGACCGAGCGCCGCCCGTCGCACCACAGCACGCCGTGCGGGGTCTTCGGCTGCACCTCGACCGCCAGCACCGAGTCCGGCGAGGTCACCAGCGGGCGCGCGAACAGCGCGTGCGCCGAGATCGGCACCATCAGCAGCGCCTCCACCTCCGGCCACACCACCGGCCCGCCGCCCGAGAAGGCGTACGCCGTCGAACCCGTCGGCGTCGCGCAGACCACCCCGTCGCAGCCGAAGTTGGAGACCGGACGGCCGTCCACCTCGGTCACCACCTCCAGCATCCGCTCCCGGGACGCCTTCTCGATCGAGGCCTCGTTCAACGCCCAGTCCTGGTGCACCACGTCGCCGTTGGTGCGGACGATGACGTCGATCGTCATCCGCTCCTCGACCTCGTAGTCGGCCTTCACCACGCGCTCGACCACGACCGCGAGGTCGTCCCGCTCGGCCTCCGCGAGGAAGCCGACCCGGCCCAGGTTGATCCCGAGCATCGGCAGCCCGTGCTCGCGCGCCAGCTCCGCCCCGCGCAGCAGCGTGCCGTCGCCGCCCGCGACCAGGATCAGCTCGCAGCCGTCCGCCGCACCCGGCCCGCCGGCGACCTTCTCGACCCCGTCCGGCAGGTCCAGGCCCACCGCCTCGGCCGCCAGCAGCCTGATCCGGACGCCCGCCTTCAGCAGCCCGTGCACCAGGCCCTCGACGCTGCGCAGCGCCGCCTCCCGGCCGGTGTGCGCGATCAGGAAGACCGTACGTTCTTCATCGCTCATGCCGCTGCCCTCTCCCTCACGCCTGCCGGGTCGCCCTCGGCCCGGTGCGGTCGCGTCACCCAGCAATCACACAGCATGACGGACCCGACGTCCCCCGAGCACCCTATCGGGGGCCCTCCGCGACGGCCCGGTCCGCCTCCGCCGGGTCCAGTCGCGGGGCGTCCCGGCGCATCCACAGGAAGTACTCGACGTTCCCGGACGGCCCCGGCAGCGGGCTCGCGGTGACCGCCCGCACGCCCAGCCCCAGCTCCCACGCCTGCGCCGCGACCTGGCGCACCATCTCGGCGCGCAGCTGCGGGCTGCGCACCACGCCGCCGCTGCCCAGGCGTTCCTTGCCGATCTCGAACTGCGGCTTGACCATCAGCACGAGGTCCGCGTCCGCGGCCGCGCACCCGGCCAGGGCCGGCAGCACCAGGCCCAGCGAGATGAACGACAGGTCGCCGACCACCAGGTCGACCGGGGTGCCGCCGATCATCTCCAGGGTCAGCTCGCGGACGTTGGTGCGGTCCATCACCGTCACCCGCTCGTCGCTCTGCAGCGACCACGCGAGCTGCCCGTAGCCGACGTCCACCGCCAGCACGCCGGCCGCGCCGGCCCGCAGGAGCACGTCGGTGAACCCGCCGGTGGACGCGCCCGCGTCCAGCGCCCGGCGGCCCTCGACCACCAGGCCCTGCGGCACGAACGCCGCGAACGCCCCGGCCAGCTTGTGGCCGCCGCGCGACACGTAGTCGGGGTCGTTGTCGTCCTTGGCCACGACGACCGCCGCCGAGGTCTCCACCTGGGTGGCCGGCTTGGTCGCGGTGGTACCGCCGACGGTCACCCGGCCCGCCGCGATCAGCTCGGACGCGTGCTCGCGCGACCGGGCCAGCTTGCGGCGGACCAGCTCCGCGTCGAGACGGCGTCGTGCCACTGCCACTGGTGTTTCAGCTCCTACGGGTCGTGCGGGTCGGTGGTGCGGGTCGTACGGGTGGTGCCGGTCAGTCCCCGTCGAGCGCGGCCAGCGCGTCGGCGAAGCGCCGGTGAACATCTTCGTACACCGCGACGTGCGCCTCGGCGGGCACCCCGTCCAATGCCTCCAGCCGGGCCAGCCCGGCGTCCACGGCGGGGTGGCCGGTCGGGGCCAGGTCGACGCCGAGCGGCTCGGGGGCGGCGCCGGGGACGGGGGCCGGGGCGGGGGCGTCAGGCATCGGGCTTCTTCGTGCTGGTGGCCTTGCGGACGGTGGTCTTCTTCGTCGCGGTGCGCTTGGCGGGCGCGTCGGCGGCGGCCGTCTTCTTGGCGGCGGTGTTCTTGGCAGCGGTGTTCTTCGCGGTGGCGGTCTTCTTCACGGCCGTCTTCTTCACCGCCGTGGTCTTGGCCATCGTGGTCTTGGCCGCCGAGGCCTGCGCGGCCGTCTTCTTCGCGGCCGTCTTCTTCCCGGCGGGCTTGGCGGCCGCCTTCGTGGCGGACTCGGACGCGGACTCCTCGGCGGGAGCCTTCCGTACCGGCGGCTTCCTGGCCGCCGAATGCGCCGGCGCCACCGGCGGATCGACCTCCACCGGCTCGTCCACCTCCACCCGCTCCGCCGCTATCGGCTCGCCCACCGCACGGGCCGGCGGCTCGTGCCGCTGCTCCCAGCCGCGGCCGAACAGGCCGTCCGCACGCGGCGCCGGCACGGGCTCCTCGTCCTGCGCCTCCGCCGCGGGCCGCGCCGCCGGGACGGCGTCCTCCTCGACCTCGCGCAGCTTGCTCTCCAGGTACGCCAGCACCACGCCGACCTTCGTCACCTGGTCGCCGACCCTCTCGAAGGCCTTCTCCACCTCGCCGCGCGCCACCCCGACGGCCAGGTCCACCCCGGCCCGCCCGGCGGTGACCGCCTCCTCCGCGAGGGTCTGCAACTGCTTGGCCGACGGCGGGAACTGCCCGCCCAGCCGGCGCTCGACCTCGGCGACGTCGACCCCGGTCCGTTCCAGGATCGTGGCCGCCGTCCCGACGACCCGCTTGCCGACCTCCTCCACCACCACGGCCGCGGCCTCCACCACTCCCCGCACCGTCCTCGGCAGCATCCGGGTGCCTCCTTAGCGCCTGCGCGCATCGCTCCGTCGCCGTCGGCCCCCGGCCGGTACCGGGCGCCCCACTGACGACGCTACCGCCAAAACCCGCCTGCGGTACCGTGGCCCCGCGCCGGCCGCCGCCGTCGGCCACCGGAACCCGGGACGCCCAGGGAGGGACCCACCGCCATGGCCAACGCCGAGGAGTGCCGCGCGGCACTGGAACAGCTCAGCCGGAACATGGCGAAGTCCACCGGCGACGTCCGCAAGGCCGCCGCCCTCGACCGCTCCCTCTCCTGCCGGATCACCGACCTCGACCTGACCTTCACCGGCCGCCTGCGCGACGGCCGGATCCAGGACGTCGTCCCGGTGCCCGGCATCCCCGCCGAGAAGGCGGAGATCCGGCTCACCATGGCCAGCGACGACCTGGTCGCCCTCGTCGGCGGCGGGCTCAACTTCGCCTCCGCGTGGGCGAGCGGCCGGATCAGGCTGGAGGCGGGCTTCCGCGACCTCCTGCGGCTGCGCACCCTGCTCTGACCGGGCCGCCGCCCGAAGACCCCGCCCGAAGACCTCGAAGACGCCTGGAAGGTCAGAAGCCCAGCTCGGCGAGCGCCTTCCGCCCGTCGGCCGGCTCGCCGTCCGCGTCCAGCGCCGCCCACGAGGCCGCGCACAGCGCCCGCAGGCCGTCCCAGCGGTCCGCCCCGGCGCCGTCCAGCCGCAGCACGCCCTCCTCGGCGCGCGCGATCCAGCCCCGGCAGGCGAAGCCGCCCTCGGCCGCCTCCACCGCCGGGTGCGGCTCCAGCAGGCCGCGCAGGTCCGCCGCGAGGTACGTCGGACGGTGCTCGACCGGGGCCGTGAGCAGCTGTGCCGCCGTCGTCACCCCGGTGAAGACCAGCAGGCTGTCCACCCCGCCGTTGAACGCGCCCTCGATGTCGGTGTCCAGCCGGTCGCCCACGACCAGCGGCCGCTCGGCCCCCGTCCGCAGCACCGTCTCGCGGTGCATCGGCGGCAGCGGCTTGCCCGCGACCTCGGGCTCCACCCCGGTCGCCGCGCGCACCGCCGCCACCAGCGTCCCGTTGCCGGGCGCGATCCCCCGGGCCGTCGGCACCGTCAGGTCGGTGTTGGACGCCACCCACGGCAGCCCGCGCTGCACCGCGTACGAGGCCTCCGCCAGCTGCGCCCAGCCGACCGACGGGTCGTAGCCCTGGACCACCGCGAGCGGCTCCTCGTCGAGCGTCCGGACCGCCACCAGACCGCGCTCGGCCAGCGCCTCCTCCAGCCCGAGACCGCCCACGACCAGCACCTTCGACCCGGCCGGCACCTTCTCGGCGACCAGTCGGGCGGCGGCCTGCGCCGAGTTGATCACGTCGGCGGGCTCGGCCGGCACGCCCAGCTCGGTCAGGTGCCCGGCCACCACCCGGGGCGGCCGGGAGGCGTTGTTCGTCACGTACGCGAGGCGCATCCCGGCCGCGCGCGCGGCGTCCAGCGCGTCCACGGCGTGCTCGATCGCGTGCGGTCCGGCGTACACCACGCCGTCGAGGTCCAGCAGGGCCGTGTCGTACGCCTCGGTGAGCGGGCGCTCGCTGCTCCCGGGGGCGGTCCGTCGCACGGGGGTGGCCGTCTCGGTCATGCCTGCTTTACCTCATTCACTGCGTCGTCGTTCTGCGTCGTCGTTCACTGCGTCGTCGTTCACTGCGTCCGGTGCGTCGTTCACCGCGGTGACGGGCCCGCCGGTCACGCGTCGTCGTCGACGCCGGCCGCGCTCCCGTCGGCGGCGCCGCCGGACCCGCCCGCCGGGGGCTCCAGGTACCCGGGCGCCCCGGGCAGCAGCGGGCCGAACGCCCCGGCGCGGGCCGCCAGGGTGGCCCGGGTCTGCCGCAGCGCCGCCCGGTAGTGCTCGGCCTCCGGCCGCATCGCCACGGCCAGCGCCAGGTGCTCGGCGGACGTCTCGAAGTCGCCCAGCCGGGCCGCCGCGACGCCCCACCCGAACTGAGCGTAGTCGTCGGAGGGATCCGCCAGCGCAACGGCCTGGAAGTTCTCCAGCGCCGCCGCGTACGAACCCGCGTCGAACTGCGCCCGCGCCAGCGACTCCCGGATGCTCCGCGAGTGCGGCTCGGCCGCCGCCGCCCGGGCCAGCAGCTGCTCGGCCGCCGCCGGGTGCCCCTGGGCCAGCAGCTTCCCGCCCCGGCGGAACCACTCGTACACGTCCCCGGCGGGCTCGCCCGGCCGCTGCGCCGGAACGCCGCCCGCCCCGGCGGCGCCGCCACCGGTGGCGCCGTCCCCACCACCAGGCTGGACCGGAGCGCCGTCGTCCACCTGGTTCCACCCGTCGTTCATGCCGTACCTCGCCCTCGTTCGCCCCTCGGTCGCCCACCCGTCCCACTGACCGGCACAGGTGTTCCGATCTCTCAACAACGCGTACCCGGTTACGATGCCCAGAATGAGCACCTCCAGTGCAGAAGACGGAGCCGAGACTCCGCAGGGCGGCCCCGGCGATCCCGGGCACGTCGCCACCGCAGGTCTGTCCCTGTCCCCGTTCCGGGGCCTGCGCTACGTCCCCGACCGGGTCGGCACGCTGGCCGCGGTCACCTCACCCCCGTACGACGTCGTCGACCCCGGCCGCCGGCTCGACCTGGAGACCGCCGACCCGCACAACGTGGTCCGGCTGATCCTGCCGCGCCCCGAGCCCGAGGACAGCGGCGACCGCCCCGACCGCGACACCCGCTACCGGCACGCCGCCCGGCTGCTGAGCGACTGGCAGCGCGAGGGCGTCCTCGCCGCCGACCCCGAGCCCGCGCTCTACGTCTACGAGCAGCGCGTGCCCGCCACCGCCGACTCCCCCGAGCTGCTGCAGCGCGGCCTGATCGGCGCCCTCGCGGTCAGCGGCCGCGAGGGCGGCGTGGTCCTCCCGCACGAGGACGTGATGCCGCGGCCCGTCGCCGACCGGGTCGGCCTCATGCGCACCACCCGCGCCAACCTCGAACCGCTCCTGCTCACCTACCGGGGCAAGGGCGGCGCGGCCGACGTCATCGAGCGCACCGTCCGCGACGAACCGCTGCTCACCACCGCCACCAGCGACGGCACCCACCACCGCCTCTGGGCCGTCACCGCACCCGACGACATCGCCGAGATCGGCCGCGACCTCGCCCGCTGCCGGGCCCTGATCGCCGACGGCCACCACCGCTGGGAGATGTACCTGCGCCTCCAGCGCGAGCACCGCCACCTGCCCCGCAGCCCGTGGGACCGCGGCATGGTGCTCCTCGTGGACACCGCCCGCTACCCGCTGCGCGTCCGGGCCATCCACCGGGTGCTCTACCGGCTGCCGGTCGCCGAGGCCCTGGAGCGGCTGGGCGACCGGTGGCAGGTCAAGGAGATCCCGGGCCCGCTCGCCTCCGCCCTCCAAGCGCTCGCCGAGCAGAAACGACACGGCGGCAACGGCTTCGTCCTGACCGGCGGCGACGGCGTCTTCTGGCTCGTCGGCGAGCCCGAGGAGGCCCTCCTCGACGCGACCGTGCCGCGCGACCGCCCCGAGGAGTGGCGCCACCTCGACGCGACCGTCCTGCACGCCACCCTGCTCGACCACACCTGGCACGTCCCCGACGGCCCCGACGACATCGGCTACCTGCACACCGCCGTCGCCGCCGAACGGGAGGCGGCCCGCACCGGCGGCACCGCCGTCCTGCTGCACCCGGTGCGCGAGAGCGTCGTGCGGCGGCTCGCCGAACAGGGCGTCACGATGCCGCGCAAGTCCACGTCCTTCGGGCCGAAGCCGGCCACCGGACTGGTGCTGCGCAACCTCGAACTGGGCTGACGCGCCCGGGCCCTGACGCAGTGAGGCCCTGCCGCGCCCCCCCCGGACCCCGGGGGGGGGGGGGGGCGCCGCCGGCGGGGGGGGGGGGGGGCGGGGGGGGGCGGCCGGCCCCGCCGCCCCCCGCACCCTCCCGGGGTGCGGCAGGGCCTCACTCGTCGGTCGCGCGTCAGCTCTTGGCGTCGGCCTCGGCCGCGTCGGCCGCGGTCTTCTCCTCGGCCTCGGCGTCCTTAGAACGCTCGGGCACCACGCCGTCGAACTCCTCGTCGATCTCGAGGTCGTCCTCGTCGTAGTACTCCTCGACGTCCTCCTCGTCCTCGTAGATCACGCGGTCGTCGGACACGTCGCCGCCGCGCTTCTTCGCCGGGGCCTCGGCCTCCTCGGCCTCGTCCTCCAGCTCGGGGTCGAGCGCGTCCACGAACTCGACGCCGTCGATCTCGGCCAGCCGCTCGGCGGCGTTGGTCGAACCGTCGGTGTCGGCCTCGACGGCCTTCACGAACCACTCACGGGCCTCGTCCGCCCGACCGGCCGCGATCAGGGCCTCGGCGTAGGCGTACCGCAGGCGCGCGGTCCACGGGTGCACGGCGCTGGAGGCCAGCTCCGGGCTCTGCAGCGTCACCACGGCGGCGTCGAACTGCTCCATGTCGGAGCGCGCACCGGCCGCGACCAGGCGCATCTCGACCTGGCCGGCCTTGTCCAGCTGCTTCACCTCGGGCTCGCCGGCCATCGCCAGCGCCCGCTCCGGACGGCCCAGACCGCGCTCGCAGTCGGCCATGACCGGCCACAGGTCCACGCGACCGGTCATCCGGCGGGCGGCGCGGAACTCGGTCAGCGCCTCGGAGTAACGCTGGGTCATGTACGAGGCGAAGCCGGCCGCCTCACGGACGGCCGCGACGCGCGAGGCCAGCCGGAGCGCGACGCGCGAGTACTGGTACGCCTCCTCCGGCTCGCTGTCGAGCAGGCGGGCGACCATCACCAGGTTGCGGGCGACGTCGTCGGCGAGCGTCTTGGGCAGGCTCTTGAGCTCCTGGCGCACGTCCGCGTCGATCTCGAAACCGGTGACGTCCTCCGGGATCGGCAGACGCTTGACGGGCTCGTAGTTGCCACGGCGGTCGTCGTAGTCGCGGCCGCCACGGTCGTCGCGGCGGTCGTCACGACGGCCCTCGAAACGGCCGCCACGGTCGTCGCGGCGGAAGCCGCCGCGGTCACCGCCGCCACCCTGACGGTCATCGCGACGGAAGCCACCGCGGTCATCGCGGTCACGGTTGAAGCCGCCACCGGAGGGACGGTCGCCGCGGTCGTCACGACGGAAACCACCACCGGCCGGACGGTCATCGCGACGGAAACCGCCGCCCTGACGGTCGTCACGGTCACGGTTGAAACCACCACCGGAGGGACGGTCGCCGCGGTCGTCACGACGGAAACCACCGCCAGCCGGACGGTCATCGCGACGGAAACCGCCGCCCTGACGGTCGTCACGGTCACGGTTGAAACCACCGCCCGAAGGGCGGTCGTCACGACGGTAGCCGCCACCGGAGGGACGGTCGTCACGGCGGTAACCGCCGCCCTGGCGGTCGTCGCGGTCGCGGCCGTAGCCGCCACCGGCGGGACGGTCGTCACGGCGCGGACGCTCGTCACGGTCGTCACGGCGGTAGCCACCCGGGCGCTCGTCGCGGCGAGAGCCGCCACGGTCGTTGGACCAGCTCCCGCGGGACCGGGGCTCGTAGCCTCGGCCGTCGTCCGATCGACGCTCGGGACGGTCCTGGGGCTGGTTCGACATCGTGGTGACTCCTTCTCCTGCTTCAGCTCTGCCGCGGACCGGGCCGTACATCTCGCCCTCACGCGGCTGCGTGCCGGCCTGCTGGCCGCACGCCTTCTCCATTGTCCGGCATCCGGGAACACTCCGCGTCCGGGCGGAAGCCCCGGCCTTGCCGGCCGTGCACGTTCGCAAAACACAAAAAGGCCGCGGCCCCAGCGAAATGCCGGGGGCCCCCGCCATGAATAAATGGTCCGCCGCGACCAACACACCCCCCCGGTCCCCCCCGCCGAACCCACGGG
>NZ_JBHWGD010000095.1:0-25153 GCF_042733235.1 Kitasatospora sp. NPDC059722 | reverse complement strand
TCCACCTCGGCGTACGTGAGGACGAGCTCGCCACTTGCGATCGCGGGCGCCGAGGGCGTGGCGTCGACAGCGGCCTCGAAGAGCCCGTGGAAGGTCGCCGGGGCCAATTCCCGAGCGATGCCGGCCCATTCGCCGAGGACGAGTCCGCGCTCGTCCCCGGTCAGGACGTCGACGTCACCGACCCGGACCGACGGATCCGCCGCGACGGCCTCCAGCACCGCGACGAGCCGCGCGCCCAACGCCTCCGCCGTCGCCCGGTCGAACAGGTCGACGGCGTACTCGACACTCCCCGCCAGCCCCTCCGCCGACTCCGCGAGCTGGAAGGTCAGGTCGAACTTGGCCGCGTCGAACGTCGCCTCGTGCGGCGCCGCGCGCACCCCCGCGAGGTCGAGCGTCGCCGCGCCGGTGTTCTGGAACGCGAGCATGACCTGGAACAGCGGGTGCCGGGCCATCGAGCGCTCGGGGTTGAGGATCTCGACGAGGCGCTCGAACGGCACGTCCTGGTTGGCGTACGCCGCGAGGTCCGTCTCCCGTACGCGGCGCAGCAGTTCGCGGAAGCTCGGCCGCCCCGAGAGGTCGTTGCGCAGCACGAGCGTGTTGACGAAGAAGCCGACGAGGTCGTCGAGTGCCTCGTCCGTCCGTCCGGCGATGACGCTGCCGAGCGGGATGTCGTCGCCGCCGCCGAGGCGGTGCAGCAGCGTGGCGAGTGCGGCCTGGACGACCATGAAGAGGCTGGTGCCCGTCTCCTTGGCCAGCGCCGCGAGGTGACCATGAACCGAGGAGGGGACCGTGAATGTGACGGTGTCCCCGCGGTAGCTCGTCCGGGCCGGGCGGGGCCGGTCGGTGGGCAGCGGGAGTTCCTCGGGCAGTCCCGCGAGTGCTGTGCGCCAGTAGTCGACCTGCCGGTTGAGCTCGCCGGCCGGGTCGTGCTCGTCGCCGAGGACCTCGGCCTGCCACAGCGTGTAGTCGGCGTACTGGACCGGCAGCGGCGTGAACTCCGGCGCGCTGCCGCCCAGTCGGGCCGCGTACGCCACCGACAGGTCGCGGGCCAGCGGCGCCATCGACCAGCCGTCCGCCGCGATGTGGTGCACGACCACCAGCAGCACGTGTTCCTCGTCCGAGACGGTGAACAGTCCGGCCCGCAGAGGCAGTTCGCGCGCCAGGTCGAAGCCGCGCCCGGCCTCCGCCGCGACCGCCTCGGCGCTGTACGGCGCGCGGAGCAGCTCCGGCCGGGCCGCGTCGGCGGGCAGGATCAGCTGCTGCGGCCGCCCGTCGGCGTCGGGGAAGACGGTCCGCAGGCTCTCGTGCCGCGCGGTGACGTCGGCGAGGGCCGCCTCAAGAGCCGGCGGGACGACCGGCCCGGTGAGGCGGACGGCGATCGGCAGGTTGTAGGTCGCGCCGGGGCCCTCGAAGCGGTCGAGGAACCAGAGCCGCCGCTGGGCGGCGGACAGCGGCACGGGCTCGGGCCGCACCCGGGCGGTCAGCGCCGGGCGGGTGCTCGCGGCGTCGCCGAGGCGTTCGGCGAGGGCGGCCGGGGTCGGCGCCTCGAACAGGGCGCGGACGGGGAGTTCGGCGCCGAGCCGGGCGCGGACCCGGCCGGCGACCCGCACGGCGAGCAGCGAGTGGCCGCCGAGGTCGAAGAAGCCGTCGTCGATCGAGACGCTCTCCAGCCCGAGGACCTCGGCGTAGATCGCGCACAGCGCCTTCTCCTGCGCGGTGCGCGGCGCCCGGCCGGTGCCGGCGGCGCGCGGGCCGGGGGCGGGCAGGGCGGCGCGGTCGAGCTTGCCGTTGACGGTGCGCGGGAGGCGGTCGAGCGGGACGATCGCGGCCGGGACCATGTAGTCGGGCAGCCGCTCGCCGAGCACGCGGCGCAGCTCCTCGGCGGCGGGCACGGCGCGCCCGGCGGCGGGGACGGCGTAGCCGACCAGCTCGCGGATGCCGGGGCGGTCCTCGCGGACGACGACGGCCGCGACGGCGACGTCGGGGTGGGCCTCGATGGCGGCGGTGACCTCGCCGAGCTCGATCCGGAAGCCGCGCACCTTGACCTGGTCGTCGGCCCGGCCGAGGCAGTCGAGGCGGCCGTCGCGGGTCCAGCGGGCGAGGTCGCCGGTGCGGTACATGCGGGAGCCGGCCGGGCCGTACGGGTCGGCGGTGAAGCGTTCGGCGGTGAGGCCGGGGCGGCCGAGGTAGCCGCGCGCGAGTCCGGCCCCGGCCAGGTACAGCTCGCCGGGCACGCCGGGGGCGGCCGGGCGCAGGGCCGCGTCCAGGACGTACGCCCGGTAGTTGTCGAGCGGGCGGCCGATCAGCACCCGGCCGGCGTCGGTGATCCGCTGGCCGACGGCGTCGACGGTGGTCTCGGTGGGCCCGTACAGGTTGTAGGTCACCACGCCGTCGATCCCGGCGAGTTCGGCGCGCAGCGCCTCGCCGAGCGCCTCGCCGCCGAGGGCGACGACCAGCGGGCGGGCGGATCCGTCGGTGGTGAGGCCGAGTTCGTGGAGCTGCTGGTAGTGGCCGGGGGTGGTGTCGAAGTGGTCGATGCCGCCGACCCGGCGCGCGTAGGCGGCGAGCGCGGCGGGGTCGTGCCGGGCCTCGTCGTCGATCAGGTGCAGTTCGTGGCCGCGCAGCAGCCACAGCAGCGGGTCGATCGCGGCGTCGAAGGAGAACGACGCGGCCAGCGCGGCCTTGAGCCGGCGCCCGCCGGTCGAGGCGATCTCGCGGGCGTAGAGGCGCTCGAAGTGGTCGTGGTAGAGGTTGACGACGCTGCGGTGCTGCACGGTGACGCCCTTGGGGCGGCCGGTGGAGCCGGAGGTGTAGATGACGTACGCGGCGTTGTCGGGGCGCGGGGCGCCGGAGCGCTCGGCGGCGGTGAGCGGGGCGGCGGACCACCGGGCGTCGTCCCGGACGGCCAGCACCTCGGCGGGGTCGGCGAGTTCGGCGACCGGGCGGGCGTCGTCGGTCATGTAGGCGATGCGGTCGGCCGGGTAGTCGCGGTCGACCGGCAGGTAGACGGCGCCCGCCTTCATGACCGCGAGCAGCGCGACGACGTGCTCGGCGCAGCGCGGCAGCCGCACGGCGACGACCTGCTCGGGCCGGACGCCGTCGGCGACGAGCCGGCGGGCCAGCCGGTTGGCCCAGGCGTCGAGTTCGGCGAAGGTGAGCGCGGTGTCCCGGAAGACCAGGGCGGTGGCGTCGGGGGTGCGGGCGGCGGCCGCCTCGAAGAGGCCGGGGACGGTGCCGGTGGGGTGGTCGCTCGCGGTGTCGTTCCACTCGACGAGGACGCGCCGGCGCTCGTCCGCGGTGAGCAGGTCGAGGGCGGAGAGCGGCCGGTCCGGGTCGGCGACCAGCGCGGCGAGCAGCCGCACGAAGCGGTCGGCGAGGTCCTGGGCGGTCTCCCGGTCGAACAGGTCGGTGGCGTACTCGACGCCGCCCGCGAGGCCGTCCGGCGTGCCGTCGGCGGTGAAGCGCTCGGCGAGCACGAGGGACAGGTCGAAGTTGGACATCCGCAGGCCGACCGGCTGGGACGTGGTGCGCAGCCCGTCCAGGTCGAGGCTCGCCTCGGCGGTGTTCTGGAAGGAGAGCATGACCTGGAACAGCGGGTGGCGGGCCAGCGAGCGGCCCGGGTTGAGCACCTCGACGAGCTGCTCGAACGGGACGTCCTGGTGGGCGTAGGCGGCCAGCGAGACCTCGCGGACGCGGTCGAGCAGCTCGCGGAAGGTCGGGTCGCCGGAGGTGTCGGTGCGCAGCACGAGGGTGTTGACGAAGAAGCCGACGAGCTCGTCGAGCGCCTGGTCGGTGCGGCCGGCCACCGGGGTGCCGAGCGGGACGTCCTCGCCCGCGCCGAGGCGGGTGAGCAGGGCGGCGAGCGCGGCCTGGGCGGCCATGAAGACGCTCGCGCGGTGGCCCTGGGCGAGGACGGCGAGCGCGCGGTGGACGTCCGCGGGCACGGTGAGCCCGACGGTGCCGCCGCGGTGGGTCATCTCGGGCGGGCGGGGGCGGTCGGTGGGCAGGGCCAGCTCCTCGGGGAGGCCGGCCAGGGTGGTGCGCCAGTGCTCGATCTGGCGGGCGAGTTCGCCGCCGGCGGTGTGCTCGTCGCCGAGCACCTCCTGGTGCCACAGCGTGTAGTCGGCGTACTGGACGGGCAGCGGCTGCCAGTCCGGCGCGGTGCCGCCGCGGCGGGCGCGGTAGGCGGTGGAGAGGTCGCGCGCGAGCGGGGCCATCGACCAGCCGTCGGCCGCGATGTGGTGGATCACGAGCAGCAGCACGTACTCGGTGCCGTCGAGGGCGAACAGGCGGGCGCGGAGCGGGATCTCGCGGGTGAGGTCGAAGTCCCGGGCGGCGGTGGCGGCGAGCGCCCGGGGCAGCTCCTCCTCGGTGACGCCGACGACCGGGACGGCCGGCGCGGCCTCGGCGGGGGCGAGGACGTGCTGGCGGGGGTCGCCGTCGGTGTCCGGGAAGACGGTCCGCAGGCTCTCGTGCCGGGCGACGACGTCGGCGAGGGCCGCGCGCAGCGCCGGGACGTGCAGCTCGCCGGAGATGCGGATCGCCATCGGCAGGTTGTAGGTGCCGCCGGCGTCCTCGAACCGGCCGAGGAACCAGAGCCGCCGCTGGGCGGGGGAGAGCGGGACGGTGGCGGGCCGCGGGCGGGCGGTGAGCGCCTGGCGGGCGCGGTCGGCGCCGCCGACCCGCTCGGCGAGGGCGGCCACGGTCGGCGCCTCGAAGAGGGCCCGGACGGGCAGTTCGACGTCGAGCTCGGCGCGGATCCGGCTGATCAGGCGGGTGGCGAGGAGCGAGTGGCCGCCGAGGGCGAAGAAGTCGTCGTCGGCGCCGACGTCGGGTAGTCCGAGGACTTCGGCGAAGAGGGTGGCGAGGAGTTTCTCGCGTTCGGTGGCGGGTGCCCGGCCGGGTGCGCGGTCGGCGAAGTCGGGGGCGGGGAGGGCCTTGCGGTCGAGCTTGCCGTTGGTGTTGAGGGGCAGGGCGTCCAGCAGGACGATCGTGGCGGGGACCATGTAGTCGGGCAGGTCGGCGGCGATGTGGGCCAGCAGGGCGGCCGGGTCCGGGGTAGCCCCGGCGGCGGGGACGACGTAGCCGACCAGCAGTTTGACGCCGGGGCGGTCTTCGCGGAGGACGACGGCGGCGCGGGTGACGCTGTCGTGTTTGACGAGGACGGATTCGATTTCGCCGAGTTCGATTCGGAAGCCGCGGACCTTGACCTGGAAGTCGGTGCGGCCGAGGTAGTCGATGGTGCCGTCGGGGGTCCAGCGGGCGAGGTCGCCGGTGCGGTACATGCGGGTGCCGGGGGTGCCGTGGGGGTCGGCGGTGAAGCGTTCGGCGGTGAGGGCGGGGCGGCTGAGGTAGCCGCGGGCGAGGCCGGTGCCGGCGAGGTAGAGCTCGCCGGGGGTGCCTTCGGGGACGGGGCGCAGGGCCGAGTCGAGGATGTAGGCGCGGGTGTTGAGCATCGGGCGGCCGATGGAGGGGCTGGCCGTGGTGCCGTCCAGGACGGCGGTGGTGGACCAGATGGTGGTCTCGGTGGGCCCGTAGACATTCAGGACGGACTGCCCGGTGGCGGCCATGGCCTGGGCCAGGGCACCGGGCACGGCCTCGCCGCCGACGAGCATGCGCAGGCCGGCCAGGGCATCCGGGACGTCGGCGGTCAGGCTCTGCCAGAGGGAGGGGGTGGCTTGGAGGACGGTGGCGTCGGTTTTGGTGATGAGGGCGGCGAGGGCTTCGGGGTCGAGGACCTCGTCCTTGCTCGCGATGACGACGGCGGCGCCGTTGAGGAGGGGGAGGTAGAGCTCCAGGGCGGCGATGTCGAAGGAGACGGTGGTGACGGCGATCAGGCGGTCGGTGCCGTCCATCGGGACGCGTGCCGACATGTCGGTGAGGAAGTTGTCGAGCGCGGCGCGGGGGATGACGACGCCCTTGGGGCGGCCGGTGGAGCCGGAGGTGTAGATCGCGTAGGCGGGGGTGCGGCCGTCGTGCTGAAGCCGGAGCGGTTCGGCGGACTGGGCGGCGAGCTGCTCCCGCACTGCCGCATCGTCGAGCAGCAGCGTCGGCGTGCCGGGCAGGCCCTCCGCCGTGGCGCGGGTGGTGAGCAGGAGCGAGGGCCGGGCGTCCTCCAGGACGTAGCCGAGGCGCTCGGCCGGGTGCTGGGGGTCGAGCGGGACGTAGCCGGCGCCGGACTTCTGGACGGCGAGCAGCGCGACGAGCAGGTCCGCGGAGCGCGGCAGGGCGACGGCGACGTAGCCCTCCGCCCCGGCGCCGTGCTCGACGAGCAGGCGTGCCAACCGGCTGGAACGGGCGTCGAGTTCCGCGTAGCTGAGCCGCTCATCGCCGCTGATGACGGCGGTGGCGTCCGGCGTCGCCGCGACCTGCCGGGCGAAGCGCCCGAGCAGCGGCTCCAGCACCGGCACCGCCTCCGCCGAACCGGCCCACGCGTCGAGCACCCGGGTCCCGTCCGACAACCGCAGCCGCCCGACGGGAAGTTCGGCCACCGAAGCCGCCTCGCCGAGCAGGCGCAGCAGCGCAGCGGCGAGCCCGTCGACCCGCTCCTGCGAGAGCAGGTCGGGCCGGTGCGCGAGGTCCAGCGCCAGCGTGCCGCCGAGGCCGACGGTGAGGCTCAGCGGGTAGTGGGTGCCCTCGTGGTTGCGGCCGTCGACGACGCCGAGGCCGCCCGCCGAGCGGCGCAGGCCCTCGGTGTCCACCGGGTAGTTCTCGAACACGAGCAGGGTGTCGAAGAGTTCGCCGTGCCCGGCGGTGCGCAGCACGTCGCTGAGGCCGAGGTACTGGTGGTCCATGAGCCCGGCCTGCTGGTCCTGGAGGCGCTCCAGCAGGGCGCCGAAGGTCTCGGCCGGGTCGAGGGCCACGCGCACCGGCAGGGTGTTGATGAACAGGCCGACCATGGACTCGATGCCCGCGACCTGTGGCGGACGGCCCGAGACCGTCCCGCCGAAGACCACGTCGTCGCGGCCGGTGAGCCGCCCGAGGACGATCGCCCAGGCCGCCTGCACGACGGTGTTGACGGTGATGCCGCGCTCGCGGGCCCAGCGGACCAGGGCGGCGGTCTGCGCCGGCGCCAGCTCCGCCCGGGTGGCCACCGGGACGACCGGTGCGCGGGACGGGTCGGGGGCGGCGAGCAGCGTCGGCTCCTCCAGCCCGCCGAGCACCTCCCGCCAGGCGGCCTCGGCGGTGGCGCGGTCCTGGGCGGCCACCCAGGTGAGGTAGTCGCGGTAGGGGGCGACGGGCGGCAGCGCGCGCTCGTCGGAGCTGCGCCGCAGCAGCCCGTACAGCTCGAAGAGTTCACCGATGACCGTCGCCCGGGACCAGCCGTCGACCAGGATGTGGTGCACGGTGACGAGGAACCGGTGCCGGTCCGCGCCCTGGGAGACCAGGGTGAAGCGGATCAGCGGCGGGCGGGCGAGGTCGAAGCGGCGGGCTCGGTCCTCGGCCGCGACGGCCTCGGCGGCGTGCGCCCACGCGCCGGATGGTCGGCCGGTGAGGTCGACGACGGTGAAGTCCGGGGCCACCTCGAACGGGATCAGCTGGACCGGCTCGCCGTTCTTGCGGTACCGGAACGCGGCCCGCAGGCCGGCGTGCCGGCGCAGCAGGGCGGCGCAGGCGCCGCGCAGCGCGTCGGTGTCCAGCTCGCCCTCGATGTCCAGCGCGAGCTGCATCGTGTAGACGTCCGGGCCCTGGGTGTCGTAGCGGGCGTGGAACAGCAGGCCCTGCTGGAGCGGAGAGAGCGGCAGGATGCTCTCGATGCGTGGTTTGGCCTTGGTCGTCGCCGCCATCGGTGCCGCCGTGGTCGCTGCCGTGGTCGCTGCCTTGGTCATGTCGCTTCTCTCCAACTCAGAACTCGAAGTCTTCTTCGAACGCGTCGATCTCGTCCTGGTCGAGATCCAGCAGCGGTGCGGGCCGTGCAGCCGAGGGAGCCGGTGCGGCGGGCCGGGGCGCGAGGGCCTCGACCGGTCCGGCCGAGGGGTCCGCGGCGTGGGCGACCAGCGCCCGCAGGGCCGAGAACCACGCGGCGGCCAGGGCGGCGACCTCGTCCTCGGCGAACAGCTCGCCGGGCCAGCTCCAGGAGGCCACCAGGTGCGGGCCGTCCGGGCGGTCCTGGGCCAGCGAGTTGAGCTCCAGGGCGTGGCCGGCGGGCATCGCGGCGTCGCTGCCGCCGAGGCCGCCGTCGCCGTCGTCCTCGCCGTCCCCGGCGCCGAAGCGGCCCAGGTAGTTGAAGCCGAGCTGCGGCTCGGGGAGGGCGGCGAGCACGCCCGCCGTCTCCGGGTTGAGGTGGCGCAGCAGCCCGTACCCGGCGCCGTTGTCGGGCAGGACGGCGAGCTGTCCGGCCACCGCGGCCAGGGCCCGCCCGGCGGCGGGGCCGCCGGCCAGCAGCTCCGGCCAGTCGGCGGCGGCGACCCCGGGGTCGAGCCGCAGCGGGAACATGCTGGTGAACCAGCCGACCGTCCGCGAGACGTCGGCGTCCGGCAGGACCCCGGCGAGCAGTTCCTCGCGGCCGTGGCCCTCCAGGTCCAGCAGGACGCCGGCCGACCGCTCCCGGCCGCGGGCGCGGTCCCAGCCGGTGACGGCGAGCGCGAACGCGGTGAGCAGCACCTCGTTGACGCCGGTGCCGAGCACGCTGGGCACGGTGGACAGCAGCGGGCCGGTGACGTCGGCGGGCAGCGTCACGGTGTACTGCCGGGCGCCGGCCGCGAGGTCGCGGGTGCGGTCGAGCGCCCTGGTGCCCAGCGGGGGCTCCTGGTAGCCGGCCAGCATGGCGGTCCAGACCGGGAGTTCGGCGGTGCGCTCCGGGGTGAGGGCGGCGCGGGCGAGGCCGCGGGCCCAGGCCCGGAAGGAGGTCCACACCGGCGCCAGGACGGGCTCCCGGCCGGCCGCGACGGCCTCGTACGCGGCCATCAGGTCCGGCATCAGGATCCGCCAGGAGACGCCGTCGACCACCAGGTGGTGCAGGACGAGCAGCAGCCGGCCGGGGGCCTGCGGGCCGGCGTCGAACCAGACCGCCTGGACCATGACGCCGTCGTCCGGGTCGAGCCGGTCCTGGGCGGCGCGGCCCTCGGTGTCCAGTCGGGCGGCGGCCTCGGCCGCGGTGAGGCCGGCGACGTCGACCCGGTGGATCAGGCCGGCGGCCGTCGGCGCGCCCTTCGGCGGCACCTCCAGGGTCCAGGCCGACGGGCCGCGGACCAGGCGGGCGCGCAGCGCGTCGTGGTGGTCCAGGACGGCCTGGAGCACGGCCGACAGCACGTCTGCGGTGAGCCCGGCGGGCACCGGCGCGAGCACCGACTGGTTGAACCCGTCGATTCGGCCGCCGAGTTCGCGCAGCCAGCGGATGATCGGGGTGGCCGGGAGCGCGCCGACCGCCGGGTCCGCGCCCTCCGGGTCGGGCGCGAGCGCGAGCTCGGCCGGGGACTCGGGCAGGGCGGCGGCCAGCGCCTCGACCGTCTTGTGCCGGAAGACCTCGCGGGGCGTCAGCACCAGGCCGGCCAGGCGGGCGCGGCCCACCAGTTGGACGGAGGTGATGCTGTCGCCGCCGAGGGCGAAGAAGCTGTCGTCGGCGCCGACCTCGGGTAGTCCGAGGACTTCGGCGAAGAGGGTGGCGAGGAGTTTCTCGCGTTCGGTGGCGGGTGCGCGGCCGGGTGTGCGGTCGGCGAAGTCGGGGGCGGGGAGGGCCTTGCGGTCGAGTTTGCCGTTGGTGTTGAGCGGCAGGGCGTCGAGGGTGACGATCGTGGCCGGGAGCATGTAGTCGGGCAGGTCGGCGGCGATGTGGGCCAGCAGGGCGGCCGGGTCCGGGGTCGTCCCTGCGGCGGGGACGACGTAGCCGACCAGCAGTTTGACGCCGGGGCGGTCTTCGCGGACGACGACGGCGGCGCGGGTGACGCTGTCGTGTTTGACGAGGACGGATTCGATTTCGCCGAGTTCTATGCGGAAGCCGCGGACCTTGACCTGGAAGTCGGTGCGGCCGAGGTAGTCGATGGTGCCGTCGGGGGTCCAGCGGGCGAGGTCGCCGGTGCGGTACATGCGGGTGCTGGGGGTGCCGTGGGGGTCGGCGGTGAAGCGTTCGGCGGTGAGGGCGGGGCGGCCGAGGTAGCCGCGGGCGAGGCCGGTGCCGGCGAGGTAGAGCTCGCCGGGGGTGCCTTCGGGGACGGGGCGCAGGGCCGAGTCGAGGATGTAGGCGCGGGTGTTGAGCATCGGGCGGCCGATGGAGGGGCTGGCCGTGGTGCCGTCCAGGACGGCGGTGGTGGACCAGATGGTGGTCTCGGTGGGCCCGTACACGTTGAGCACCGACCGCCCGGCGGAGGCCATCGCCTCGGCGAGTGCACCCGGTACCGCTTCGCCGCCGACGAGCATCCGGAGGCCGGAAAGCGCCTGCGGTACCTGGGCGGTGAGCGTCTGCCAGAGGGAGGGGGTGGCTTGGAGGACGGTGGCGTCGGTTTTGGTGATGAGGGCGGCGAGGGCTTCGGGGTCGAGGACCTCGTCCTTGCTCGCCACCACCACGGCGGCGCCGTTGAGGAGGGGGAGGTAGAGCTCCAGGGCGGCGATGTCGAAGGAGACGGTGGTGACGGCGATCAGGCGGTCGGTGCCGTCCATCGGGACGCGTGCCGACATGTCGGTGAGGAAGTTGTCGAGCGCGGCGCGGGGGATGACGACGCCCTTGGGGCGGCCGGTGGAGCCGGAGGTGTAGATCGCGTAGGCGGGCGTCCGGCCGTCGTGGACCAGCTCAAGAGGCCCGTCCGGCTGCTCGGAGACCGCCGCGTCGTCGAGCAACAGCACCGGGGTGCCGGTCGCCGGGAGGGCGGCGGCGGTCTCCCGCGTCGTGAGCAGGAGCGAGGGCCGGGCGTCCTCCAGGACGTAGCCGAGGCGCTCGGCGGGGTGCTGGGGGTCGAGCGGGACGTAGCCGGCGCCGGACTTCTGGACGGCGAGCAGGGCGACGAGCAGGTCCGCGGTGCGCGGCAGGGCGACGGCGACGTAGCCCTCCGCCCCGGCGCCGTGCTCGACGAGCAGGCGGGCCAACCGGCTGGAGCGGGAGTCGAGTTCGGCGTAGCTGAGCCGCTCGTCCCCGCTGATGACGGCGGTGGCGTCCGGCGTCGCCGCGACCTGCCGGGCGAAGCGCCCGAGCAGCGGCTCCAGCACCGGCGCCGCCTCCGCCGAACCGGCCCACGCGCCGAGGACCAGCGCCTCGCCCGCCGGTTCGCCCAGCCGCAGCCGCCCGACCGGTTCCTTCGCGAGCGCGGCGGCCTCGCCGAGCAGGCGGACGAAGGTCGTGGCGAGCCCGTCCACCCGCTCCTGCGGGAGCAGGTCGGGCCGGTGCGCGAGGTCGAGGCCGAGGGAGCGGCCGAGGCTCACGGTGAGGCTCAGCGGGTAGTGGGTGGACTCGTGGTTGTCGCCGCCCACGATGCCGAGCCCGCCGGCGGCCGTGCGCAGCCCGTCGGCGTCGAGCGGGTAGTTCTCGAACACCACGAGGGTGTCGAAGAGTTCACCGAGCCCGGCGATCCGCTGGAGGTCGGCGAGCGGCAGGTACTGGTGGTCCATGAGCCCGGCCTGCTGGTCCTGGAGGCGTTCCAGCAGCGCGCCGAAGCGCTCTGCGGGGTCGAGCGCCACGCGCACCGGCAGGGTGTTGATGAACAGGCCGACCATCGACTCGACGCCCGGGACCTGTGGCGGACGGCCCGAGACCGTCCCGCCGAAGACCACGTCGTCGCGGCCGGTCAGGCGGCCCACCACCATCGCCCACGCGGCCTGGACCACGGTGTTGACGGTGACCCCGCGCTCCCGGGCGAAGCGGGCCAGCGCGGCCGTCCGCTCCTCGGGCAGCTCCAGCCGGGTGCGGACCGGCAGGACGGGGGCGCGGGACGGGTCGGGGGCGGCGAGCAGCGTCGGCTCCTCCAGCCCGTCCAGCACCTGCCGCCAGGCGGCCTCGGCGGCGGTGCGGTCCTGGCCGGCGATCCAGTCCAGGTAGTCGCGGTAGGGCGTCACCCGGGCGAGCCCGGCGGCGTCGCCGCGCGTGCCGTAGAGGGCGAACAGCTCGCCGAGGAAGACCGGCATGGACCAGCCGTCCAGCAGCAGGTGGTGGTGGCTGACGACCAGCCGGTGCCAGTCGGCGGCGGTGCTGATGAGGGTGAAACGCATCAGCGGGGGCCGGTCGAGGTCGAAGCGCCGGGAGCGGTCCTCGGCGGTGAGCCGGTCGGCCGCCGCCGCCCGCCCGTCCTCGGGCAGGTTGGTGAAGTCCACCTCGCGCAGCGGGAGTTCGACGTCCGCCGGGATCACCTGGAGCGGCGCGGCGGTGCCGTCCTGGCGGAAGGCGGCGCGCAGGTTCGGGTGCCGGGCGAGGAGGGTGCGCAGTGCCGAGCGCAGTGCGTCCCGGTCGACGGATCCCTCGATGTCGAGGGCGAGTTGGACGGTGTAGACGTCCTGGCCGTCGGTGTCGTAGGTGGCGTGGAAGTAGAGGCCCTGCTGGAGGGGGGAGAGGGGGAGGAGGTCGGTGAGGGGGCCGTGGTCGGCCTCCAGGCGGTCGATCTGCTCCTGCGAGACCTCGACCAGCGGGCGGACGTCGGACGGGGTGAGGCCGCTGCCGTCGGTGGCGGCGAGGGTGCGCAGGGCGGTGAACCAGGCCTCGGCGAGCTCGCGGACACGGTCCTCGGTGAAGAGGCCGTCGGGCCAGGACCAGTCGGCGGTGAGCTGCGGGCCTTCGGGGGTGTCGAGGGTGGCGGCGTTGAGGTCGATGGCGTGGGCGAGCGGCATGGCGGGGTCGCGGCCGTCGCCGAGCGCGATGTCCGTGCACAGCGCCCAGTCGGCGTCCGTCTCGCCCGCCGCGAAGCGGCCGAGGTAGTTGAAGCCGAGCTGCGGACGGGGCGCGTCGTCGAGCGCGCCGTGCAGCAGGCCGTAGCCGATGCCGTTGTCCGGGAGGGCGTGCAGTTGCTCCTTGACGGCCTTGAGTGCGCGGGCCGGGTCGGTGGCCGTGCCCGGGTCGAGGTGGACGGGGAACATGCTGGTGAACCAGCCGGCCGTGCGCGTGGTGTCGGCGTGCTCGACGACGTTCTCGCGGCCGTGGCCCTCCAGCTCCACCAGGACCTGTGTGGCGTCGCCGCCCCGCCAGGCGTTCACGGCGAACGCGAACGCGGTGAGCAGTACGTCGTTGACGGTCGCGCGGAAGCGCGCGGCGGTGTCGGTGAGCAGTGTGCCGGTGACGTCCGACGGCAGGGTCAGCGACAGGTGCCGGACGGTGGCCGCCGTGTGGACGGCCGGGTCCAGCTCCGCGAGCGGTGCGTCCGGACCATCGAACTGAGCCTGCCAGAGCGGGAGTTCGGCGGATCGGTCGAGCGTGGTGAGCTGCTCGGCCCAGCGGCGGAAGGACGTGGGGACGGGCTCCAGAGCGGTGCCCTCGTAGGCGTGGGCGAGGTCCGGCAGCAGGATGCGCCACGAAACGCCGTCCACCACCAGGTGGTGCGCCATCACCAGCAGGCGGCCCTGCTGCTCCGACCAGACGGCCTGGAGCATCAGGCCGGCGTCCGGGTCGAGTCGCAGCTGGGCGGCGCGGGCCTCGGCGGCCAGGTCGGCGGTTTCGGCGCGGCGCAGGACGTCGGTGGCGCGGACGGTGCCGGGCTCGGGGACGTCGAGGTTCCACGCGTCGGCGCCGCGGACCAGCCGGGCGCGCAGCACGTCGTGGTGGTCCAGGAGCGCCTGCAGTGCGTCGGCCAGGCGCTCGAAGGTGGCGCCGGCGGGCGTCCGCACGACCATGGTCTGGCTGAACCCGTCGACGGCGCCGCCGAGTTCGCGCAGCCACCCGACGATCGGCGTCTCCGGGACGAGCCCGTACGCGGCCCCGGGCTCCTCCACCGGCAGCGCGGCGGCGGTGCCGGCGACGGCGGCCAGCGCCTCCGGGGTGCGGTGCCGGAACACGTCGCGGGCGGTGAGGACCAGCCCGGCCTTGCGGGCGCGGCTGACGAGCTGGATGGAGACGATGCTGTCGCCGCCCAGCTCGAAGAAGCCGTCCTCGGCGGACACCTCGGCCACGCCGAGCAGGTCGCGGAAGATCCCGCACAGGACCTCCTCGCCCGGCGTGCGCGGCGGCCGTCCGCGGCCGGTGCCGCGGTACTCGGGCGCGGGCAGGGCGCGGCGGTCGAGCTTGCCGTTGACCGTCAGCGGCAGCTCGACGAGCGCGACGAAGGCGGACGGGACCATGTACGCGGGCAGCGCGGCGGCCAGGTGGGCGCGCAGCACGGCCTCGTCGAGGGCGCCGCCGCGCGGCACGACGTACGCCACCAGGCGCTTGATGCCGGGCTGGTCCTCGCGGACGACCACGGCCGAGCGCAGCGCGCCCTCGTAGTGGGCCAGCACCGTCTCGATCTCGCCGAGTTCGATGCGGAAGCCCCGGATCTTGACCTGGTCGTCGGTGCGGCCGAGGTAGTCGAGCCGGCCGTCGGCGGTCCAGCGCACGACGTCGCCGGTGCGGTACATCCGGCTGCCGGCCGGGCCGTAGGGGTCGGCGGTGAAGCGTTCGGCGGTGAGGTCGGGGCGGCCGAGGTAGCCGCGCGCGAGCCCGGCGCCCGCGAGGTAGAGCTCGCCTGCGACACCCGCCGGGACGGGCCGCAGGCGCTCGTCGAGGACGAGGGCGCGGGCGTTGGCCACCGGGCGGCCCACCAGCGGCCGCGCGGTGTCCGCGGTGCTCGCGGTGGCGCTGTCGACGGTGGCCTCGGTCGGGCCGTACAGGTTGTAGCCGGTGACGCCCGGGGTGCGGGCGAGCTCCTGCCACAGGGCCGGGCTCACGGCCTCGCCGCCGAGGGCGAGGATCCGTGGCCGGGCCGACGCGTCCCGCACCAGGCCCTGCTCGACGAGCTGCTCGGCGTAGGACGGGGTGAGCTCCAGGAAGTCGATCCGGTGCTCCCGGACGTAGCCGATCAGGGCCTGCGGCTCGCGCCGGGTGTCGTCGTCCACGAGGTGCAGTTCGTGGCCGGCGACCAGCCAGAGCACCGGGTCGAGCGAGGCGTCGAAGGACACGGCGGCGGTGAGCGCCGCGCGCAGCGGGCGGCCGGCGGCGGCGATGTCCGCCGCGTACAGCTCGGTGAAGTGGTGGTGGAACAGGTTGCCGAGGCCCGCGTGCGGGACGACGACGCCCTTGGGCTTGCCGGTCGAGCCGGAGGTGTGGATGACGTACGCCGGGTGCGCGGGCCGCAGGGCGGCGGTGCGCCCGGCGTCGGTCAGCGGGGTGCCGGCCAGCTCGCGCAGCTCGTGGACGACCGCCGGGGAGCCGAGGTCGATCCGCTCGCCGCCGCGGTCGGCGGGCAGTGCGTCGCGGGCGCCGTCGCCGGTGATGACGGCGGCGGTGCCGGCGTCCTGGAGCAGCTGGGCGATGCGCCCGGCCGGGAGCGCCGGGTCGACGGGGACGTAGGCCGCGCCGGCCTTCATGACGGCGAGCAGCGCGACGACCAGGTCGGCGGTGCGCGGCAGGGCGACCGCGACGAACCGCTCCGGGCCGATGCCCCGGCCGGCCAGCAGGCGGGCCAGCCGGTTGGCGCGGGCGTCGAGTTCGGCGAAGGTCAGCCGCTCACCGGCGGCCGTCAGGGCGGGGGCGCCGGGGGTGCGGGCGGCCTGCGCCTCGAACAGGGCGGGCAGCGTGGTGGCGGGCACCTCGCGGGCGGTGTCGTTCCACTCGACGAGGACGCGGCGGCGCTCCTCGGCGGTGAGCAGGTCGAGTTCGGACAGCGCCCGGTCCGGCGCGGTGACCAGGGCGGTCACGGCGCGGGCGAACCGCCCGGCGAGGACGGCCGCGGTGTCCCGGTCGAACAGGTCGGTCGCGTACTCGATCCGGCCGCCGACGCCGGCCGGCGCGCCGTCGGCGCTGAACTCCTCGGCCAGCTGGAAGGACAGGTCGAACTTGGCGCCGTCCACCACGGCCGGGTGCGGTTCGACGGCCAGTCCGGGCAGGACGAGCTCGGCCGCCGCGTTGTTCTGCAGCGAGAGCATCACCTGGAACAGCGGGTGGCGGGCCAGCGAGCGCTCCGGGTTGAGCAGCTCGACCAGGCGCTCGAACGGCACGTCCTGGTGGGCGTAGGCGGCGAGGTCGGTCTCCCGGACCCGTCCGACCAGCTCGCGGAAGGTCGGGTCGCCGGTCAGGTCGGTGCGCAGCACCAGGGTGTTGACGAAGCAGCCGACCAGCTCGTCCAGGGCCTCGTCGGTGCGCCCGGCGATCGGCGAGCCGATCGGGACGTCCTCACCGGCGCCGAGTCGGCCGAGCAGGGCGGCCAGGGCGGCCTGGACGACCATGAAGACGCTCGCGTTGGCCTCGCGGGCCAGCGCGGTGAGCGCGGCGTGCGCGTCGGCGGGCAGGTGCAGCGGCACGGTGTCGCCGCGGAAGCTCTGCTCGGCCGGGCGCGGCCGGTCGGCGGGCAGGGCCAGCTCCTCGGGCAGCCGGGCGAGGGTGCGCTGCCAGTAGCCGGTCTGGCGGGCGAGTTCGCTCGCCGGATCGGCCTCGTCGCCGAGGACCTCGGCCTGCCAGAGCGTGTAGTCGGCGTACTGGACCGGCAGCGGGGTGAACTCCGGTGCGCGGCCGTCCAGTCGGGCCGCGTAGGCGGCGGCGAGGTCGCGGGCGATCGGGGCCATCGACCAGCCGTCGCCGGCGATGTGGTGGATCACCACGAGCAGCACGTGTTCGGTGGCGGAGACGGCGAACAGGTGGGCGCGCAGCGGCACTTCGGCGGCGAGGTCGAAGTCCAGCGCGGCGGCCGCGGCGAGCGCCGCGGCGTCGTACGGCGCGGTGTGCAGCACCGGGCGCGCCCCGGCGGCGGGGAGCACCTGCTGGCGCGGCCGGCCGTCGGCGTCCGGGAAGACGGTCCGCAGGCTCTCGTGCCGCGCGGTGAGGTCGCCGAGGGCGGTGGCCAGGGCGGCGGCGTCGAGCGGGCCGGTGAGGCGGACGGCGAGCGGCAGGTTGTAGGTGCCGGTGCGCTGCTCGAAGCGGTTGAGGAACCACAGCCGGCGCTGCGCGGCGGACAGCGGCACCGACTCCGGGCGCACCCGGGCGGTGAGCGCCTGCCGGGCCCGGCCCGCGGCGCCGATCCGCTCGCCGAGGGCGGCGACGGTCGGGGTCTCGAACAGGGCGCGCACCGGCAGCTCGACGCCGAACAGGGTCCGCACCCGGCTGACCACCCGGGTGGCGAGCAGCGAGTGCCCGCCGAGGTCGAAGAAGCCGTCGTCGATCGAGACCCGCGGCACGCCGAGCACCTCGGCGAACAGGCCGGCCAGCTGCTCCTCGCGCTCGTCGCGCGGGGCCCGCCCGGCCCCGGCCGCGGCCCCGAAGTCGGGGGCGGGCAGGGCGCGCCGGTCGAGCTTGCCGTTCGGGTTGAGCGGCAGCCGCTCCAGCGGGACGAAGGCGGACGGGACCATGTACTCCGGCAGCGCGGCGGCGGCCCGCGCGCGCAGCTCGGCGGGCTCCGGTTCGGCGCCGTTCGCCGGGACGACGTAGGCCACGATGCGCTGGTCCCCGGGGGTGTCCTCGCGGACCAGGACGGCCGCCTGGGCGACGGCGGGGTGCTTGGCGAGCACGGCCTCGATCTCGCCGAGCTCGATGCGGAAGCCGCGGACCTTGACCTGGAAGTCGGTGCGGCCGAGGTACTCGATCTCGCCGTCGGCGTTGCGGCGCACGAGGTCGCCGGTGCGGTACATCCGGGAGCCGGCCGGGCCGTACGGGTCGGCGACGAAGCGCTCGGCGGTCAGGCCGGGGCGGTTCAGGTAGCCGCGGGCCAGGCCCTCGCCGGCCAGGTACAGCTCGCCCGCGACGCCCGCCGGGACCGGCCGCAGGCCGGCGTCCAGGACGAGCGCCCGGGTGTTGCGGCGGGGGCGGCCGATCGGCGGGGTGCGCCCGGCGCCGTCCTCGCCCTCGTACCAGGCGGTGGCGTACACGGTGGCCTCGGTGGGGCCGTAGATGTTGGCGAGGCGCGCGCCGGGCACGGCGGCCCGGATCGCGTCCGCGGTGTGCGCGGCCAGGCCCTCGCCGGCCAGCACCACGAGGTCGGCGCCGAAGCGCGGGGCGCCGGACTGGCCGAGGGTGTGGGCGAGCGCCGACGGGACGGCGCTGACCAGTCCGTAGTGCCGGCCCTCGGGTGCGTCCAGCAGCGCGAGCACGTCGCGGACCAGCTCGATCCGGCCGCCGGACAGCAGCGGGCCGAACAGCTCGAAGACGGACACGTCGAAGTTGAGCGAGGTCGCGGCGAGGACGTCGGACAGGCGCTCGGGGCCGATGTCGGAGGCCGCCCAGGCGGCGAGGTCGGCGACGTTGCGGTGCGGGATGACGACGCCCTTGGGGCGGCCGGTGGAGCCGGAGGTGTAGATGACGTACGCGGGGTGGCGCGGGTCCAGCGGGAGCGGCCGCTCGGCGTCGGTGACGTCGCCGTCCGGGAGGGCGGCGAGCCGCTCGCGCACGGCCGGGTCGTCCAGCCGCAGCGCGGGGACGTCCGCGGGCAGCGCGCCGGCCGCTTCGGTGCTGGTGAGCACCAGCGCGGGCCGCGCGTCGTCGAGCATGTGGGCGATCCGGTCGGCCGGGTAGCCGGGGTCGACCGGCAGGTAGGCGGCGCCGGACTTGAGCACCGCGAGCAGCGCCACGACCAGGTCGGCGGTGCGCGGCAGGGTCAGCGCGACGAACCGTTCCGGGCCCGCGCCCTCGGCGATCAGCAGCCGGGCCAGCCGGTTGGCGCGGGCGTCGAGCTCGGCGTAGGACAGTTCGGTGCCGGCGTGCAGCACCGCCGGGGCCTGCGGGGTGCGGGCGGCCTGTGCGCGGAACAGCTCCGGCACGGTGGTCTCGGCGACCGGGCGGGCGGTGTCGTTCCACCCGTCCAGGACCAGGGCGCGCTCGGCGTCCGTCAGCACCTCGACGGCGGCGACGGGCAGGTCCGGGTCGGCGGTGACGGCTGCGAGCAGCCGGCCGAGGCGGTCGCCGAGGGACGTGGCGGTGGTCCGGTCGAAGAGGTCGGCGGAGTACTCCAGGACACCGGTCAGGCCGGCCGGGCCCCCGTCGGCGGTGAAGGTCTCCTCCAGCGAGAACAGCAGGTCGAACTTGGCCGCCGACAGCCGCACCGGCAGCGCGGTGGCGCGCAGCCCGTCCAGGTCGAGGGTGGCCGCCGCGTTGTTCTGGAAGGCCAGCATCACCTGGAACAGCGGGTGGCGGGCCAGCGAGCGGACCGGGTTGAGCACCTCGACCAGGCGCTCGAACGGCACGTCCTGGTGGGCGTAGGCGGCGAGGTCGCTCTCCCGGACGCGGGCCAGCAGCTCGGCGAAGGTCGGGTCGCCGGTCAGGTCGGTGCGCAGCACCAGGGTGTTGACGAAGAAGCCGACCAGCTCGTCGAGCGCCTCGTCGGTGCGCCCGGCGATGACGCTGCCGAGCGGGATGTCGTCCCCGGCGCCGAGCCGGTGCAGCAGGGCGGCGACGGCGGCCTGGACGACCATGAAGACGCTCGCGTCGTGCGCCCGGGCGACGGCGGCGATCCGCTCGTGCACCTCGGCCGGCAGCGCCAGCGGGACGGACTCGCCGCGGTAGCTGACGTCGGCCGGGCGCGGCCGGTCGGCGGGCAGCGCGAGCTC
Organism: Kitasatospora sp. NPDC059722; assembly: GCF_042733235.1. Lineage (NCBI taxonomy): Bacteria > Bacillati > Actinomycetota > Actinomycetes > Kitasatosporales > Streptomycetaceae > Kitasatospora > Kitasatospora sp. NPDC059722. The sequence goes on along the minus strand of NZ_JBHWGD010000095.1, from coordinate 5,578 downwards.
CTCGGGCAGCCCGGCGAGGGCCTGCTTCCAGTGCTCGACCTGACGGGCCAGCGGGCTGTCCCCGTCGCCCTCGTCGCCGAGCACCTCGGCGTGCCAGAGCGTGTAGTCGGCGTACTGGACGGGCAGCGGCTTCCACGCGGGGGCGGTGCCGGCCCGGCGGGCGTCGTAGGCGGTGCCGAGGTCGCGGGCGAAGGGCGCGAGGGACCAGCCGTCGCCGGCGATGTGGTGCAGCACGACGAGCAGCACGTGCTCGGTGGCGGAGATCCGGAACAGCTCGGCGCGCAGCGGGGGCTGGGTGGTGAGGTCGAAGCCCGCGGCGATCGCCCCGGCCAGCGCGGCGTCCAACGCGCCCTCGCCGTCGGTGAGTTCGGTCAGCGGCAGGCTGAGCGCGGTGGTGCCGGCGGGCAGCACCCACTGGCGGGGGCGGCCGTCGAACTCGGGGAAGACGGTCCGCAGGCTCTCGTGCCGGTCGGTGACGTCGCCGAGCGCGGCGGTCAGCGCGGCCCGGTCGAGCCCGCCCTCCAGCCGCAGCGCGAGCGGCAGGTTGTAGGAGGCGGTGGCGCCCTCGAAGCGGTTGAGGAACCAGAGCCGGCGCTGGGCGGGGGAGAGCGGGACCTCCTCCGGCCGTGGTCGGGCGGTGAGCGCGGCGCGGGCGTGTCCGGCCACGGCGATCCGCTCGGCGAGCGCGGCGACGGTCGGCGCCTCGAAGAGCGTGCGGACGGCCAGCTCGACGCCGAACACCGGGCGGATCCGGCTGACCAGGCGGGTGGCGAGGAGCGAGTGCCCGCCGAGGTCGAAGAAGCTGTCGTCGACGGAGACCGCGGGCAGTCCGAGGATCCCGGCGAACAGTCCGGCCAGGATCTCCTCCTGCGGGGTGCGGGGGGCGCGGCCGGCCGAGGCGGTGAGCGCGGGCGCGGGCAGCGCGCGGCGGTCCACCTTGCCGTTGCCGGTCAACGGCAGCGTCTCCAGGGTGACGTAGGCGGACGGCACCATGAAGCCGGGCAGGCCGTCGGCGGCGTGCGCGCGCAGCTCGGCCGGCTCGATCCGGGCGCCGGGCGCGGCCACCAGGTAGGCGACGAGCCGCTGGTCGCCGGGGACGTCCTCGCGGACCATCGCGGCGGCCTGGGCGACGGCGGGGTGCCGGGCCAGGACGGCCTCGATCTCGCCGAGTTCGATGCGGAAGCCGCGCACCTTGACCTGGTCGTCCGTGCGGCCGAGGTAGTCGAGCGCGTCCGCCGCGTTCCAGCGCACGAGGTCGCCGGTGCGGTACATGCGCGAGCCGGCCGGGCCGTGCGGGTCGGCGGTGAAGCGCTCGGCGGTCAGGCCGGGGCGGTTCAGGTAGCCGCGGGCCAGGCCGTCCCCGGCCAGGTACAGCTCGCCCGCGACGCCGCGCGGGACCGGCCGCAGGGCGGCGTCCAGCACGTACGCCCGCATGCCGTCCAGCGGGCGGCCGATCGGGACCGCGGCCGGCACCTCGGCGGCGGAGCCGATCCGGTGGGTGGTGGCGAAGGTCGTGGTCTCGGTCGGGCCGTAGCCGTCGACCACGGTCAGGCCGGGGCAGGCCGCCAGGACGCGGCGCACGGCCGCGGCGGGCACGACGTCGCCGCCGGTCCACACCTGGCCGACCCGGGCCAGGCAGCCGGGGCCGTCCTCGGCGATCAGCCGGAACAGGCCGGCGGTCAGCCACAGCGCGGTGACGCCGTGCCGGGTGACGGTCTCGCGCAGGCGGACGGCGTCGAGGTCCCCGGCCGGGGCGACGACGACCTGGCCGCCGCCGAGCAGCGGCACCCACAGCTCGTAGGTGGAGGCGTCGAAGGCGGTCGGCGAGTGCAGCAGCACCCGCTCGTGGCCGGACTCGAAGCGGCGGTCCTCGGCGAGCGCGACGACGTCGCGGTGGGTCACGCCGACCCCCTTGGGCAGGCCGGTCGAGCCGGAGGTGAACATCACGTAGGCGAGCTGGCCGGGCCGGACGTCCACGCCGGGGTCGTGGGTGGGGCCCTCGGCGAGCGCGGTGGCGGCCTCCAGGACGGTCAGGTCCGCGTCCTCGTCGAGGCCGTACCCGGCCGCGTCGTCCGCCGCGTCGGCGATCAGCACGGCGGCGCCCGTCTCGGCCAGGATGTGCCGCATCCGGGCGGCCGGGAAGCGCGGGTCGAGCGGCACGTACGCGCCGCCCGCCTTGAGCACGCCGAGGATCGCGGCGACCAGCTCGGGCGAGCGCTCCATCAGCAGCGCGACCCGGTCCTCGGGGCGGACCCCGGCGGCGAGCAGCTTGTGCGCCAGGCGGTTGGCCCGGGCGTCGAGTTCGCCGTAGGAGAGGCTGCCGCCGTCCGCGACCACGGCCTCGGCGGCGGGGGCCCAGCCGGCCAGCTCGGTGAAGAGCCGGGTGATCACCGGCACGGCCGCGCCGGGGTTGCGCGGGGTGTCGTTCAGCCCGTGCACCAGCCGCTCCCGCTCCTCGGCGGCGAGCAGCGGGATCCGGCCGACGGGCGCGTCCAGCAGGCCGGGGGCGGCGGTGAGGACACCGGCCACCCGCTCCAGCAGGGCGGTCGCGGCGACGGCGTCGAACGCGCCGGTGCGGTGGTCCAGGCGCAGCTGGAGCCGCTCGCCGGGCACGGCGGTGAGGATCAGCGGGTAGTGCGTCGCGTCGTGGCCGGCCAGGCCGGTGACGCGCAGGCCGCGGCCGAAGTCCAGCACGTCGGCGTCGAGCGGGTAGTTCTCGAACACCACCAGGGTGTCGAAGAGTTCGCCGAGGCCGGTGGCGTGCTGGAGGTCGGTCAGGCCGAGGTACTGGTGGTCCAGCAGGGCGGCCTGCTGCTCCTGGAGCCGGTCCAGCAGGGCGCCGAGCGTCTCGGCCGGGTCGAGCGCGACCCGGACCGGCAGCGTGTTGATGAACAGGCCGATCATCGACTCGATCCCGGCGACCTGCGGCGGACGGCCCGAGACGGTGCCGCCGAAGACCACGTCCGCCCGGCCGGTCAGCTGGCCGACGACCAGCGCCCAGGCCGCCTGGAGCAGGGTGTTGAGCGTGGTGCCGCGGGCCCGGCTCACCGCCGTGAGGCGGGCGGTGAGCTCGGCCGGCAGCTCGGCGGTGACGCGGTCGGGCGTGCCGGCGGCGCCGTCCCGGTCCGCCGGGGCGACCAGGGTGGGCTCGGCCAGGCCGTCCAGCGCCCGCCGCCAGGCGTCCTCGGCGACGGACCGGTCCTGGCCGGCCAGCCAGCCCAGGTACTCGCGGTGCGGGGTGACCCGGGGCAGGGCCGCGCCCTCGCCCCGGTAGAGCGCGAACAGCTCCTTGACCAGGACGGGCATCGACCAGCCGTCGAGCAGGATGTGGTGGTTGGTCAGCACCAGCCGGTGCCGGTCGGCGCCGGTGCGCAGCACGGCGAAACGCATCAGCGGGGCGCGCGCCGGGTCGAAGCGTTCGGCCCGGTCCTCGGCGGTCCAGGCGTCGGCGTCCGCTGGTCGGCCGGTGAAGTCCAGCTCGCGCCACGGGAGTTCGACGGCGGCCGGGATCACCTGGAGCGGCGTCTCGAAGCCGTCCTGGCGGAACGCGGCGCGCAGCGTGCCGTGCCGGGCGAGCAGGGCCGTGGCGGCGGCGCGCAGGGCGGGGACGTCCAGCGGGCCTTCGATGTCGAGGGCGAGTTGGACGGTGTAGACGTCCTGGCCGTCGGTGTCGTAGGTGGCGTGGAAGTAGAGGCCCTGCTGGAGGGGGGAGAGGGGGAGGAGGTCGGCGAGGGGGCCGTGGTCGGCCTCCAGGCGGTCGATCTGCTCCTGCGAGACCTCGACCAGCGGGCGGACGTCGGACGGGGTGAGGCCGCTGCCGTCGGTGGCGGCGAGGGTGCGCAGGGCGGTGAACCAGGCCTCGGCGAGCTCGTGGACGCGGTCCTCGGTGAAGAGGCCGTCGGGCCAGGACCAGTCGGCGGTGAGCTGCGGGCCCTCGGGGGTGTCGAGGGTGGCGGCGTTGAGGTCGATGGCGTGGGCGAGCGGCATGGAGGGGTCGCGGCCGTCGCCGAGGTCGGCGTCGGTGCACAGCGTCCAGTCGGCGTCCTCCCCGGCGGCGGTGAAGCGGCCGAGGTAGTTGAAGCCGAGCTGGGGGCGCGGGGCGTCGGTCAGGGAACCGCGCAGCAGGCCGTAGCCGATGCCGTTGTCCGGGAGGGCGTGCAGTTGCTCCTTGACGGCCTTGAGTGCGCGGGCCGGGTCGGTGGCCGTGCCCGGGTCGAGGTGGACGGGGAACATGCTGGTGAACCAGCCGGCCGTGCGCGTGGTGTCGGCGTGCTCGACGACGTTCTCGCGGCCGTGGCCCTCCAGGTCGACGAGCACACCCGTCCCCTGGCCGGGGCGCCAGGCGTTCACGGCGAGCGCGAACGCGGTGAGCAGCACGTCGTTGACGGTCGCGCGGAAGCGCGCGGCGGTGTCGGTGAGCAGGGCGGCGGTGACGTCCGACGGCAGGGTGAGGTTCAGGTGCCGGGCGGTCGCGGCGGTGTGCACGGCCGGGTCCAGGACGGCGAGCGGCGCGTCCTCGCCCGCCGACTGGGCCTGCCAGAGCGGGAGTTCGGCGGAGCGGTCGAGCGCGGTGAGCTGCTCGGCCCAGCGGCGGAAGGACGTGGGGACGGGCTCCAGCGCGGTGCCCTCGTAGGCGTGGGCGAGGTCCGGGAGGACGATGCGCCAGGTGACGCCGTCCACGACCAGGTGGTGGGCCATGACGAGCAGGCGGGCGGTGTCCTCGAACCAGACGGCCTGGACCATCACACCGGCGTCCGGGTCGAGCCGCAGCTGGGCGGCGCGGGCCTCGGAGGCCAGGTCGGCGGTTTCGGTGCGGCGCAGGACGTCGGCGGCGCGGACGACGCCCGGCTCGGGGACGTCGAGGTTCCACGCGTCGGCGCCGCGGACCAGCCGGGCGCGCAGCACGTCGTGGTGGTCGAGTACGGCCTGGAGGGCGTCCGCCAGGCGCTCGAAGGTGGCCGCCGCGGGGGTGCGGACCAGCATCGCCTGGTTGAACCCGTCGATCGGGCCGTCCACCTCGCGCAGCCAGCCGACGATCGGCGTCTCCGGCACGAGCCCGAGCCCGGCGCCCGCCTCCTCGGTGGGCAGCACGGTGGCGGTGGTGGCGACCGCGGCCAGGGCCTCCGGGGTGCGGTGGGTGAAGACGTCGCGGGCGGTGAAGAGCAGCCCGGCCTTGCGGGCGCGGCTGACCAGTTGGATGGAGACGATGCTGTCGCCGCCCAGCTCGAAGAAGCCGTCCTCGACGGACACCTCGGCCACGCCCAGCAGGTCGCGGAAGATCCCGCAGAGGACCTCCTCCGCCCTGCCGACGGGCTGCCGTCCCCGAGTGGTGCCGGTGAACTCGGGGGCCGGGAGTTGCTTGCGGTCGAGCTTGCCGTTGACGCTCAGGGGGAGGGCGTCGAGGGTGACGAAGGCGGACGGGACCATGTAGTCGGGCAGGCCGACGGCGAGGTGGGCGCGGAGGGCTTCGGTGTCGAGGGTGGCGGGGGTGGCGGGGACGATGTAGGCGACGAGGCGCTTGAGGCCGGGCTGGTCTTCGCGGACGACGACGGCGTTCTGGGTGACGGCGGGGTGGGTG
>NZ_JBHWGD010000094.1:5638-25432 GCF_042733235.1 Kitasatospora sp. NPDC059722 | reverse complement strand
GCACCGGGCCGCCCCCGTCCCCCGCGCCCGGGCCGGCGGAGGGCGTCGGCGTCGGCGCGTCGGGCGTCGGAAGGCCGCCGGACGGGACATTCGGGTCCGGCGGCACCGCACCGCCCGGGTCCCCGGACCGCCCGGCGCCGGCCGTCGGCCCCGCGGCGACGGCGTCGCCGTGCGGCACGCCGCCCGCGCCCGGCCGGCTCACCACCGCCCCGGTGGCGCCCACCGCGCCCAGCACGGCCATCGCCACGACCGACACCACCGCCCGCCGCCGCAGGCCGGTCCACGACCGGCGCCCGGCGACGGGTCGGTGGCCGGTGTGGACCGCAACCGCGGGCACGCCCTCCGCGGCACCCGCCGCCAGCGCCTCCCGGACGGCCTCCGCCATCGCCGCCGCGTCCGGCCAGCGCTCGCCCGGGTCCTTCGCCATCGCCCGCTCGACGATCGCCCGCACCGGCCCGGGTATCGGGTCCGGCAGCGGCGGCACGGACTCCGTCAGGTGCTGGAGGATCACCTCCAGCGCGGTCTCCCCGTCGAAGGGCAGCCGCCCGGCCAGGCATTCGTAGAGGACGACGCCGAGCGCGTAGAGGTCCGCCGAGCCGGTGACCGGCCCGGTCGAGGCCTGCTCCGGCGCCTGGTACGCGGCGGTGCCGAGGACCATCCCGGGGACGGTCAGCCGGGCGTCGCTGCCGGGGCGGGCGATCCCGAAGTCCGCGATCACCGTCCGGTCGCCGCACACCATCAGGTTGGCCGGCTTGACGTCCCGGTGGACCACCCCGGTCCCGTGCGCCGCCACCAGCGCCTCCAGCACCTGGAGCGCCATCCGCAGCGCCTCCTCGGCCGGCAGGCTGCCCCGGCGCGCCAGCACGGCGCTCAGCGGCTCCCCCTCGATCAGCTCCATGACCAGGTAGGCGACCTGCCTCCCGATCACGGGGGCCTCGCCGTGCCCGAAGTCGTAGACCCCGACGATGCCCGGGTGCCGCAGCTGCGCCATGACGCGCGCCTCGGCGTGGAAGCGCTCGGCGAATCCCGGCTCGTCCAGCAGGACGGGCTTGACGACCTTGACGGCCACCCGGCGGCCGAGGACCTCGTCCTCGGCGAGCCACACGTCGCCCATCGACCCACCGCCCAGCCAGTCCACCAGCCGGTAGCGGTCGGCGAGCACGGTGCCACGCATGGTTCTCCCTGAGTCAAGTCGCATCGGTTGCGCGCACGCCGTCGACCGGGGCGCCCCCGGAGATCATGGCGCCGCTCGATAAGAGCTGACTTGTCGTCGGATGAACACCGCCCGCTGTGCGGGGATTCGGCGCGTTATGGCGCCATGGTCAGCCCCGCCGGTCCGGCACCCCGGCTGAGCACGACGGAGCGGATGTGGTCGAGGGCCGTGGCGTAGTCGGCCCGGCCGGGGTCGGCGCGGGCGGCCTCCCGCAGGTCGAGGACGCGGTAGGGCGGCCCGAGGTCGGTGACCTGCGGGACGAACTCCGCCTTCGTCACGGTCCACCGCCGCCCGGGCGCGGCCGGCGGCGAGAAGGTGAACCGGGCGATCGAGGACCAGTTGCCGCGCGGGTCCTCGGCGCCCGTGGGGTTGAACATGTGGCCCGCGAGCTGGTCGCCCATGCCGTAGACCGTCCAGGTGTCGTTGATCTTCTCGTAGGCCTGCGGGATGTGGGCGTGCGTCCCGAGGACCAGGTCGACCACCGGCCGCCCGGGCTCCGGCTCGGCGGCGAGGTCGCGGGCCAGCGCGAGCTGCTGCTCGTTCGGGGCGTCCTGCCACTCGGTGCCCCAGTGGACGCTGACCACGACGACGTCCGCCCCCGCCTCCCGGGCGGCCCGCGCGTCGGCGAGGATCCGGTCCCGGTCGATGAGGTTGACGGCCCAGGGCTGCCCCTTCGGCAACGGGATGCCGTTGGTGCCGTACGTGTAGGCGAGTTGGGCCACCGTCGCTCCGCCCGCCGTGAGCAGCGCGGGCCTGCCCGCCTCCTCCTCGCCGCGCGCGGACCCGGTGTGCTTCAGCCCGACGGCGTCCATGGCGTCGAGCGTGCGCCGGATCCCGGCCGGCCCGTCGTCGAGCGTGTGGTTGGAGGCGGTGTCGCAGGACGCGTACCCGGCGTCCTTGAGCGCCCGGGCCACCTGCGGGGGCGACTTGAACGACGGGTACCCGGTGAACGACCCGCCGTCGGCGCCGTACACCGTCTCCATGTGACAGATGGCCAGGTCGGCGGCCCCGATGACGGGCTTGACCCCGGCGAGCATCCGCGTGAAGTCGTACCCGGCGCCCCCGGCGTCCTCCTTGGCCTGCTGGATGATCTCGGTGTGCGGCAGGACGTCCCCCGTCGCCACCAGCGTGAACGCCCGCGGCCCCGGGGGCGTCGGCACGGCCGTCGGGCTCGTGGCCACCGACGGAACGGCCTCCGGCACCGGCGGCCCGCCGCACCCCGCGAGGGCGAGCAGTGCAACGGCCAGGAGCACCTCACGGCGCGGTGATCTCATCATCGTGTCGTCCCACAGTCGGCGGATATGACCCCCCGTCCTCCGACTATGGGAGCCCACCCCTGCCCCTCCCGTCCCCCACGCCCCACCGCGCCCCGACCTCACCCGACGAGGCGAGCCCGGGCCGCGGGGACCGTGCGGCCCCGGCGGGAGCCTGCGGCCCGGCAGCGGCGGGACGTCAGAAGGCGATCCGGACCTTCAGCGCCGAGCGGTCGTCCATCGCGCGGTAGCCGTCCGGCACGCCGTCGAGGGTGACGGTGCGGTCGAAGACGAGGCCCGGGTCGATCGCGCCGGAGAGGACGTCGGGCAGCAGCTCGGGGATGTACGCGCGGGCGGGGGCGACGCCGCCGACGACCGCCACGTTGCGGTCGAACATCTGCCGGATGTCGACGCCGGCGCTGCCGCCGTGCGGCACGCCGACGTAGCCGACCGCGCCGCCGTCGCGGGCGATGGAGATCGCGGTGCGCATCGACTCCTCGGTGCCGACGGCCTCCAGGACGGCGTGCGCGCCGGTGCCGCCGGTCAGCTCCCTGACCGCCTCGATCGCGGCCTCGCCGCGCTCGGCGACGACGTCCGTGGCGCCGAACTTGCGGGCGATGGCCGTGCGCGCCTCGTGGCGCCCCAGCGCGATGATCCGGCCGGCGCCGAGCCGCTGCGCGGCGAGCACCCCGCACAGGCCGACCGCGCCGTCGCCGACCACGGCGACCGTCGAGCCCGGACGCACCCGCGCCGAGACCGCCGCGTGGTGGCCGGTGCTCATCACGTCGGACAGGGCGAGCAGGCCGGGCAGGAGCGCCTCGTCCCCGGCCGCCTCCTTGGGCAGCCTGACCAGGGTGCCGTCGGCGAAGGGGACCCGGACGGCCTCGCCCTGGCCGCCGTCGGAGCCGACCTCACCCCAGAAGCCGCCCCGCGGGCAGGAGGTGTGCAGGCCGTCGCGGCAGAACTCGCAGGTGCCGTCCGACCAGACGAACGGGGCCACCACGAAGTCGCCGCGGGCGAAGCCGGACACCTCGGCGCCGACCTCCTCGACGATGCCGAGGAACTCGTGGCCGATCCGCTGCCCGGCCACCCGGGGCGCCACGCCGCGGTACGCCCACAGGTCGCTGCCACAGATGCAGGCGTTGACCACCCGCACGACGGCGTCGGTCGGCCGCCGCACCACCGGGTCGGGCACCTCCTCGATCCGGATGTCGGTGGGGGCGTGGATCACGGTGGCGCGCACGGAACTCTCCTGACACTGCTCATGGGACCTGGACTGGAGCAGCCAGGGTCGCCAACCGGGCGCACCCGTGTCCAGCTACATCTCCTACACCGCTTCCTTAAGATGAACTGATGCTCGACGTTCGACGACTCGTCCTCCTCCGCGACCTGGAGGCGCACGGCACGGTCACCGCCGTGGCCGACCTCCACGGCGTCACGCCGTCCGCCGTCTCGCAGCAGCTGCGGCTGCTCGAAGAGGAGACCGGCACCCGCCTCCTGGAACGCACCGGCCGCTCCGTCCACCTCACGGCCGCGGGCCGCCGCCTGGCCGGCGACACCGAGCACGTGCTCGCCGCCCTGGAGCACGCCCGCATCCGCCTGCACGCCGAGACCGGGAGCCCCGCGGGCCCGCTCCGCCTGGCCTGCTTCCCCAGCGCCCTCGTACCGCTGGCCGCCCCGCTCGGCACCGCCCTGAAGACCGCCCACCCGGAGGTGCGGCTCCACATCACCGAGGCCGAACCCGAGGCCGCCGTCCGGCTGCTGCTCCAGCGGCGCGCCGACCTCGCCGTCGTCTACCGGTACGACAACCTGGCCACGCCCCCGCACGCGGACGTGGAGACCCGGGCGCTGCGGTCCGACCCCCTGGTCGCCGTGCTGCCGTCCGGTCACCCGGCGGCCCGGCCGACGGGTGCGCCGATCGACCTGCGCGAGCTCGCGGACGCCCACTGGACCACCGCGCCGCCGCAGACCGCCTGCGGCGCCGCCGTCCTCCAGGCCTGCCGCTCGGCCGGCTTCACCCCGCGGGTCAGGAACGTCTGCACCGACTTCTCCGCGATGATCGCCCTCGCCGAGAGCGCGGGCCACGCCGCGCTGATCCCCCGGCTGGCCACGGCCCACCTGCCGTCCACGCTGACCGCACGGCCGGTGGCGGACGACACCCTCACCCGCAGGATCGAGGTCGCCGTCCGCCACAACACGGCGCACGAACCCGCGATCGCCGCCGGCCTGGACGTGCTCCGCACGCTGGCCGGTGGCCCGTGAGCGGCTCCGGCTCAGCCCAGGGTGCAGGCGAGCTGCGCCTTCACCGCGTCGAAGATGTTCTCCTGGGCACGGCAGTCGGCACTGTAGACGTCCTCCCACTTGGGGCTGATGAAGTGGACGTTCACGATCTCGGTGATGATGCTGACGCCGCCCTGGGCCTTGATGGTGTTCTGGGCGATCAGCACCTGCGGCGTCGGCGCCGTCTGGGCGCCGATGACGCCGCCCTCACCGTAGAACAGGTTGGTGATCTTGGTGTAGACGGTGACCTTGTTGCCCTGGATGTTGTTGCCGATGATGGCGACCGTCCAGTCCTTGTAGTTGCGCTGCCAGGCGTAGTTGGTCGCCCGGTTCAGGGCGGTCACGGTGCCGTACTGGGCCTGGACGATCCAGTGGTGCCTGCGGGCGCCCGGGTCGCGGGGCTGCGCCGGCTCCCCCAGCCGGGCACCGCTCGCCGAGCCCAGCAGGGGCGCCGCACTGGCCGGCGCGGCGATGCCGCCGGTGACGGCGAGGGCCGCGGCCCCGGCGACCACGGCCGTCTTCCACTTCCCGGCGAGCTGACTGGTTGCCATCGTTGTTCTCCTCGTTCCCTCACGTCCACAAGCGCCTGGGCATCACCCGGCGCCCATGACTCTCGCCGACCGGTCACGGGGCGCACATCAGTCATTTGACGGTGGGCACCGAGGCCGCCGGCGTCCTACGTCACCGGCCTCCCTCCGTGGATGCGCAGTAGTAGGCTGAGCTGGAGAAATGATCTTCAGGAGAGACATGTCCGCCGCCAAGCCCCGCGTCCTGTTCGTCACCGACCTGGCCTACCCGGCCCGCGGCCGCCGCTACTGCGACGAGGACATCCGGCTCTCCGCGCGCCTGCGCGAGGACTTCGACGTCGCCCTGTGCCACCCCCTCGACGCCGCCACGCTGACGGACGCCTTCGACCTCGTCCTCGTGCGCAACAGCGGCCCGGTGCTGAACTACCGCGCCGCGTACGAGGCCTTCCGGGACCGCGCCCTCGACCGCGGCACCCGCGTCTACAACCAGCTCACCGGGCGCGCCGACATGGCCGGCAAGCAGTACCTGGTCGACCTCGATGCCGCCGGGTACCCCGTCATCCCCACCGCCGACCGGGCCGAGGACCTCGGGCGGCTGCCCGTCGTGCCCGAGTACGTCGTCAAGCCGAAGCTCGGCGCCGACTCGATCGGCCTGCGGATCGTCCCCCGCGAGGAGCTCGGTTCCGTCGCGTTCGGGGACGGCGTCCTGGTCCAGCCGCTGGTCCGCTTCGCGTACGAGGTCTCGTTCTACTTCGTCGACGACGCCTTCCAGTACGCGCTGCACGCCCCCGACCCCGAGCAGCGCTGGCGCCTCGAACCGTACGGACCCACCGCCGCCGACCTCGACTTCGCCCGCCGCTTCATCGCGTGGAACACGATCGAGCACGGCATCCAGCGCGTCGACGCCTGCCGCACGCCCGAGGGCGACCTCCTCCTCGTCGAGCTGGAGGACCTCAACCCCTACCTCTCGCTCGACCTGGTCGACGAGGCCACCCAGGACCGCTTCGTCGCCGCCCTCAAGGCCTCCCTGCACGAGCTCGCCGGGACGCCGGAACACGGCTGACGGGCCGCCCGGATCGGGCGGCCCGTCTTTTCACTCCTCGCCGGTCACGGCGCGAGGCCGTCCGAACGCCGCCAGCTCACCAGCCGGGCCCCGTCCGGCGGGACGTCGACCACCTCCTGCCCGAAGACCCGGTTGATCGAGCTGTGCCCGCTCAGCGAGATGTCCGCCCCGTAGACGTGCAGCGAGACCGCCCGGCCGGTGCCGCCGTTCGACACCCGGTGGATGTCCTCGTCGGGCGGCACCAGGAGCTGCACCCGGCCGGGCGAGCAGGTGGTCCGGCCGGCCGGCACCAGCACCCTGCGGCCGGAGCGGGGCACCCGCCACAGCCGGTACGCCTCGTCCACCTCCACGCCCTCCAGCACGCCGGACACGCACCAGGCGACGTGGTCGTGGACCGGGGTCGACTGCCCGGGCAGCCAGGTCAGGGCCACCACGGAGTGCGTCGGTCCGGCGTGCAGCAGCCGCTGCGCGTAGCCGTCGGTGTCACCGGCGCACAGGTCGTCCGGGACGATCAGCCCGGCCCGCAGGTACTTGCGCAGGGTGTCCGCGGTGAGCTGGGCGGTCAGGACGTCGGCGGCCGCGTAGCGCGCGAGGTCGGAGAGGAACTCGTCGAGATTGGTACGGGTTTCCACGGCTACCGCCCTGCCCCGGTGAGGGCCCGGACCTCCAGGTCCTCGAAGGACCGCCCGTCCGGGTCCTCGTCGCGACGGCGGCGGCCGCCGGCCAGCGAGCCGAGGACGGCGGCGGCGAACCCGATCGGGATCGAGACGACGCCCGGGTTCTGCAGCGGGACCGGCGCCGTGGTCGTGCAGGAGATCAGCGCCGTGGCGTTGCCGACCTCCTTGCTGGTCACCGCCACCCCGCAGTCCTTCGCCTGGGCGGCCGTCAGCTTCACCGCGTGGACCGTACCGCTCGCGCCGCCCCAGCAGATCGGGGAGAGCAGCACCAGGCCGATCGAGGCGACCAGGCCCGCGTAGATGCCGCACTTGGCACCGAAGGTGGTGAAGCCCCGCCAGAACAGGGTCAGCAGGATCGCCGGCAGGTTGGCCGAGGCCGCGATGGCGAAGGCCAGCGCCACCAGGAACGCCACGTTGAGGTCCCGGGCGAAGATCGACAGCACGACCGCGACCGCGCCGATGACCACGGCCGCGACCTTCGCCGTCCGCAGCTCCTGCCGCTCCGTCGCCCGGCCCTTGCGGATGACGCTGGCGTAGAGGTCATGGGCGAACGACGACGAGGAGGTCAGCGTGAGCCCCGCGACGACCGCCAGGATGGTGGCGAACGCCACCGCCGCGATGAAGGCCAGCATCAGCGAGCCGCCGGTGGTGCCCGCGCCGCCGCCGAGGTGCTCGGCCAGCAGCGTGGCGGCGGTGTTGCCGGACGGGTCCTTCTCCCTGATCGTCGCCGTGCCCACCAGTGCGGCCGCGCCGAAGCCCAGCACCAGGGTCATCAGGTAGAACACCCCGATGATGCCGATCGCCCAGTTCACCGACTTGCGCGCGTCCTTGCCGGTCGGGACGGTGTAGAAGCGCACCAGCACGTGCGGCAGCGCCGCGGTGCCCAGCACCAGGGCCACGCCCAGGCTGACCAGGTCGAGCTTCGACCAGCCGTCGGTCGACCCGTACTTCAGGCCGGGCTGGAGGAAGGCATCGCCCTTCTTGGACGCCGTCGCGGCGTCCCCGAGCAGGTGGCCGAGGTCGAAGCCGTACTTCGCCAGCACCCACAGGGTCATCGTGGCCGCACCGGCGATCAGCAGACCCGCCTTGACGATCTGCACCCAGGTGGTGCCCTTCATCCCGCCGACCACCACGTAGACGATCATCAGGGCGCCGACCCCGACGATGGTCCAGATCTGCGCGGAGGCGCCCTTGACGTCGAGCAGCTGCCCCACGATCGTCGCCGCGCCGACCATCTGCGCGATCAGGTAGAAGATCGAGACCACGATCGTCGACACGCCCGCGGCCGTGCGCATCGGCCCGCTGCGCAGCCGCGCGGCCAGCACGTCGGCCATGGTGAACCGCCCGGTGTTGCGCAGCAGTTCGGCCACCAGCAGCAGCGCGACCAGCCAGGCGACCAGGAAGCCGATCGAGTAGAGGAAGCCGTCGTACCCGGCCAGCGCGATGATCCCGGCGATGCCGAGGAACGAGGCCGCGGACAGGTAGTCGCCCGAGATCGCGATCCCGTTCTGCAGCGCCGAGAACTGGCCGCCGCCGGTGTAGAAGCCGCCGGTGCCCCGGGTGCTGCGGCGCGCCCAGAGGGTGATCACGAGGGTCACCGCCACGAGGGCGACGAACAGGCCGATGGTCAGGCCCTTGTGCGAGGCCGGCTGCGCCGCCGCGGCGGCGAACTGGAGGTGCTGGGTCATGCCTGGACCTCCGTCGCTTCCCGGGTGCCACGACCGGCCGGAGCCGCCGGGCGGTTCGCCGTCACGTCGCGCAGGGCCGCGGCCAGCGGGTCCAGCCGCCGGGCCGCGAACCGCCCGTAGGCCAGGGCGATGCCGAACGTCGAGACGAACTGCAGCAGCCCGAAGACCAGGGCCACGTTGACGTTCCCGGCGACCTTGGTCGCCATGAAGCCGCGGGCGTAGGCCGAGCAGAGCACGTACGCCAGGAACCAGAGCAGGAACGCCGCCGTCACCGGGAAGACGAACCTGCGGTAGGAGGCGCGCAACTCGGTGAAGCGCGGATCGTCGCCGATCCAGGGCGTGTCGCGGCGCGACGACACGGCGGGGTCGATCATGTCAGTCCTTCGGAGCGGTGCGGAACTTGCCGATGGACCGACCGTAGGAACCCGACGTCGACGCACGGTCAACGCGCCGTCAACGCGCGTCAACCGATCCGTCTGAGGCGTCCGCCCCCCCGGCGGAGTGAGGCCGGGCAGGAGCGTCAGGCGCGGCCGAGGACGCGGTCGACGGTGATCTCCAGGACGACGCGGTCCGGGTTGACGCGCGGCTCGCGGTAGCGGGCGGCGTAGCGGCGCTCGGCGTCGGCCACCTCCTCGGCGGCGGAGCGCACGACGGCGACGCCCTCCAGCGTGGACCAGCGGGCGCGGTCGACCTGGCAGACGGCGACGCGCTGGCCGCCGGGGCCGGCTTCGGCGACGTTGCGGGCCTTGCGGCTGGTGCGGCTGGTGATCACCCGGGCGATGCCGGTCTGCGGGTCGAAGGTGACGCCGACGGGTACGACGTGCGGCGAGCCGTCGGGGCGCCGAGTGGTGAGGGTGGCGATGTGACGCTCGCGCCAGAAGGCGAGGAACGCGTCGTCGAGGTCGCGGGGGTCGTGGGCCATGGCCGTGATCGTACGGCCCCCCGGGCGGGCCCCCCCCCCCCCGACTCGGACGCCGGCTCGGACGCCAGCTCGGACGCCGGCTCGGCAGGCTCGGCTCGGCGGGCCCGACTCAGCAGGCGTCGATGAACCGGTCCAGCACGCGCACGCCGAACTTCAGCCCGTCCACCGGCACGCGCTCGTCCACGCCGTGGAACATCCCGGCGAAGTCCAGCTCCGGCGGCAGCTGGAGCGGCGCGAAGCCGAAGCAGCGGATCCCGAGGTCCTGGAACGACTTGGCGTCCGTCCCGCCCGACAGGCAGTACGGCACCGCGCGGGCGATCGGGTCCTCCGCGCGCAGCGCCGTCTGCATCGCCTCGACGAGCGCGCCGTCGAAGCTCGTCTCGATCGCCTTGTCCGAGTGCAGGCTCTCGCGCTTCACGCGCGGGCCGAGGACGCTGTCCAGCTCGGCCAGGAACTCCTCCTCGTAGCCGGGCAGGAAGCGGCCGTCCACGTGCGCGGAGGCCTGGCCGGGGATGACGTTCACCTTGTAGCCGGCGCCGAGCATGGTCGGCTGGGCGGTGTTGCGCAGCGTGGTGCCGATCATCTTGGCGATGCCGCCCAGCACCCGCAGCGTCTCGTCCATGTTCTCCGGGTCCAGCTCGACCCCGAGGGCGTCGGACAGCTCGTCCAGGAAGGCCCGGACGGTCTTGGTGATCCGCAGCGGGAACGTGTGCCGGCCCAGCCGGGCGACCGCCTCGCACAGCTCGGTGATGGCGTTGTCGTCGTTCTCCATCGAGCCGTGCCCGGCGCGGCCCTCGACCGTCAGGCGCATCCAGTGCATGCCCTTCTCGGCCGTCTCCACCAGGTAGAGGCGCACCTGGTCGTTGACCGTGAAGGAGAAGCCGCCGACCTCGCCGATGCCCTCGGTCACGCCCTCGAACAGCTCCGGGTGCTTGTCCACCAGGAACCGCGCGCCGTACGTGCCGCCGGCCTCCTCGTCCGCGACGAAGGCCAGCACCAGGTCGCGCGGGGGCTTGCGGCCGGTGCGCAGCCGGTCGCGGACGACGGCGAGGGTCATCGCGTCCATGTCCTTCATGTCGACCGCGCCGCGGCCCCACACGCAGCCGTCCGCGATCTCGCCGCCGAACGGGTCGTACGTCCAGTCGGCGGCGTTCGCCGGGACGACGTCGGTGTGGCCGTGGATCAGCAGGCCCGGGCGGGACCGGTCCTCGCCCTCGATCCGGACGACGGTCGAGGCCCGCCCCTTGGCCGATTCGAAGATCTGCGGTTCGACGCCGAACTCGGCGAGTTGCTCGGCCACGTACTCGGCGGCCTTCCGCTCGCCCGGCCCGGAGCCGTCCCCGTAGTTGCTGGTGTCGATCCGGATCAGATCGCGACAGATCCCGGCGACCTCCGACTCAGCCGTCACCCTCGGCGTCGCCGACTCGCTCCGCTCGCTCACGGTCACTCCTCGTCTCTGGCCCGCACCGGCGCACCAGCGCGCCACCCCCGGGATCTGCACCCGGGCCGTACGAGCACGTCCGCCCATCCTCCCGCAGGCCCCCATCGGGATCCACCCCCCGCACGCGCCCGAAACCCCCTGGTCACGCCCCCGCCACACGCCGTCCCTTGCCCGTGTCACCGCCCCCGCTCCCCCGCGCGGAACCGTTTTGGGAACGCAAGCCGATCTTTGCTACAGTTACATCTGTCAGCGCGGCCGACGGAAAGACGGAAGCCGCAAGGACAACACCCGGTCCGGGTGGCGGAATGGCAGACGCGCTAGCTTGAGGTGCTAGTGCCCTTTATCGGGCGTGGGGGTTCAAGTCCCCCCTCGGACACGGAACATCCCCTCGGGGCTCGCGAGAGCACCGGGGGGATTTCGCGTTTTCCGGGGCCGTTTCCCAGCCGTTTCCGGGGAGCCGTGGGGCGGGTGGGGGTTGCGGACATGACATGGACACCCTTGCCCAACGGAATGGTCTAGTCCACACTGGCCGTCGGCCCGGGAGGGCCCCGGGGCGGGCGGACGAGGGGGAGGCCATGGGGGGACGGGACGCGGCGCCGGGGCTCCCTTGGGACGGTCCGGAGACGGGGGGCGAGACGCTCGGCGCGCAGGTGCAGGGGCACCGGCGGCGGGCGGGGCTCAGCCAGGAGGACGCGGCCGCCCGTGCCTCGATCAGTGCCCGGGCGCTGCGCGACATCGAGCGCGACCGGGTCAACCGGCCGCAGGCCGGAACGCTCCAGCGGCTGGCCACGGCCCTCGGGTTGAGCGGCGCCGACGTCGACCGGCTGCTGACCGCCGCCCACGCGCGGCCGGCCAGGAACACCGGCCGGCTGCGGTTCCTGATCCTCGGCCCGCTCGTCGTGCAGCGCGACCGGACCCCGCTCGCGGTCACCAGCCCGATGCAGCGCCGCCTGCTCGGACTGCTCGCGCTCAAGCACCCCGAGCCGGCCACCCAGCAGGAGATCGCCGAGACGCTCTGGCCCGCCGGCCCGCCCGGCTCGCGGCAGAGCCTCGTCCACACGTACGTCAGCCAGGTCCGCCAACTGCTCGAACCCGCCGCGCCCAGGGCCGGCGCGAAGCCCGCCGTCGCCCGCACCCCCACCGGCTACCTGCTGGAGGCCGCCTGGAGCCAGCGCGACCTCGGGCACTTCGACGAACTCCTCGCCCGCGCCAAACGCGCGCTCGCCGCGGCGGACCCCGTCCTCGCGTACGAGTCGCTCACCTGCGCCCTGGAGTGGTGGCGCGGGCCCGTGCTCGCCGACGCCGACCCGGCCTTGCGCAACCACCCCGCCGCCGTCGCCGCCAACGAGCAGCGGACCGAGGCCGTCCTGCTGCACGCCGACGCCGCGCTCCGGCTCGGCCGCCCCGAGGACGCCGTGCGTCGGCTGTGGGAGATGGTGCGGGAGGAGCCGCTGCACGAGGGCCTGCACGCCCGGCTCGTCCTCACCCTCGCCAGCTGCGGCGAACAGGCCGCCGCGCTCAAGGTGTTCACCCGCTTCCGCGACCGGCTGGACGAGGAACTGGGCATCGCCCCCAGCGAGGAACTGCGCGAGGCGCACCTGCGGGTGCTGCGCCAGCAACTGCCCCGCGCACGGCGCACCGGCACGGACGAACCGTGGACCCCTGCGGCACCGGGCCCGGCCCCCGCCGTCCGGCCGGCCCAACTCCCCGCCGAGGCCGGGGCGTACGTCGGCCGCCGCCGCCAACTCCGGGAACTGGACGGCCTGGTGGCCACGAACCCGGCCGTCCGGCAGAAGGTCGTCGCCGTGGTGGGCGCGCCGGGCGTCGGCAAGACGGCGCTCGCGATGCACTGGGCGCACGCGCGGCGCGACCACTTCCCGGACGGGCAGCTGTTCGTCGACCTGCGCGGCCACTCCCCCGTGCCCGCGCTGCGCCCCGGCGACGTCCTGGCCCAGTTCCTCCGCGCCCTCGGCGTGCCGCCCGACCGGATGCCCGCCGACGAGGACGAGGCCGTCGCGACGTACCGCACGCTGCTCGCCGACAAGCGGATGCTGATCGTGCTGGACAACGCCCGCGACCCCGAGCAGGTCCGGCCGCTCATCCCCGGCGCACAGGGCTGCGGCGTCGTCATCACCAGCCGCACCCGGATGGCCGGGCTGGTCGTCAGCGACGGCGCCCGGCAGCTGGCCCTCGACGTGCTCGGCCCGGACGACGCCCTGCGGCTGCTCGCCCACACCGCCGGCGCCGAGCGGGTCGCCGCCGAGGAGGAGGCCGCGCGGGCGCTGGTCCAGCTGTGCGGCGGGCTTCCGCTCGCGATCAGGATCGCCGCCGCCAACCTGCACGCCCGCAACACCGGCATCGCCGTGTACTGCACCGAACTCGCCGGCGACGACCTGCTCAGCCGGCTGCGCGTCGAGGGCGACCGGCACGCGACCGTCAAGGCCGCGTTCGACCTCTCCCACCGTGCCCTGCCCGAACCGGCCCGGCGGATGTTCCGACTGCTCAGCCTGATGCCCGGAGCGGACGTCACCGTCCACGGCGCCGCCGCCCTCGCCGACACGACCTCCGCCGAGTCCGCCCTGCTCATGCACCGGCTGACCGACGCCCACCTCGTGCAGGAGCGCTCCCCCGGCCGGTTCGGGCTGCACGACCTGCTGCGCTCCTACGCCCGCGAACTCGTCGTCGGCGACGAGGTGCACGGCGCCCGCGAACGGCTCTTCGAGTGGTACCTGCGCCACGCCGAGGCCGCGGCCCGGCTGCTCGACCCGACCAGGCCCGCGGCCGGCCCCGGACCGGCCGCCGCCACGCTCGTCCCGGACCGCGCCCAGGCGGCCGCGTGGCTGGACGCCGAACGGGACAGCCTGGTCGGCGCCGTCCTGCACGCGGCCCACTCCGGCTTCCCCACCGTCGCCTGGCGCCTCGCCGAGAGCCTGCACGGCTACCTCTCCCGGGGCATGTACACCATCCAGCGGCTGCGCGTCGCCACCGCGGGGCTCGCCGCCGCCGTCACCGACGGCCGGCTCCGCGCCCAGGCCACCGCGCAGTTGCAGCGCGCCGACTGCCACTGGACCCTCGGCAACAACGCGCTCGCCGTCACCCTCTTCGGCAAGGCCCTCGACCTCGCCGGGCGCGCCGAGTGGCCGGCCGGCCAGGCGATGGCGCTGCGCCGGATCGGCGCCGCCCACCAGGAGAACGGCAGCATGCGCCTGGCCTCCGACTACCTCTCCCGGGCCCGCGAGCTCACCGAACGCGCGGGCGGCGCGGGCACCGCCGACGACCTCACCGACCTCGGCCTGATCTGCTGGAAGCTCGGCCGCCTGCCCGAGGCCGCCGACCACTTCACCCGCGCCGCCCGGCTCTACCGCGACCTCGGCTCCGTCCGCGGGGAGGCGATCGCCCACACCAACCTCGGCATCGCCCACCGCGCCATGGGCCGCTCCCGGGAGGCGATCCGGGTGGCCGGCGCCGCACTGGCCGTCCACGAGGCCACCGGCAACCGGACCAGCGAGACCGTCGCCCTGAGCTGCCTCTCCCGCGCCCACTCCGACCTCGGCGACCACCGCACCGGCCACCGGCTCGCCGAGACCGCCCTCGCGACCGCGCGGGCGCTCGGCAACCGCCGGCTGGAGGCGAACGCCGCCTTCGTCCTCGCGATCGCGCTGGAGCGGGCCGAGCGGCTGCCCGAGGCCGCCGACAGCTACCGGCAGGCGCTGCACCTCGCCGAGGTGGTGGACGACCGCTTCCCGCAGGTGTCCGCGCTCGTCGGCCTGGCGACCGTCCAACGTCGGCTCGGTGAGCGGCAGTTCGCCCTGCTCACCGCCCAGCAGGCGCTCGGCCTGGCCCGCGAGTCGGAGTTCCGGCTGCTGGAGGCCTGCGCGCTCGACGTGCTCGCCCACGTCCGCGTCCTGCTGGGCGACCCGCGCACCGGCGCGGACCTGGCCGCGGAGGCGCTCGCGCTGCACCGGGAGACCGGCCACCGGCCCGGCGAGGCGCACAGCCACCACGTGCTCGGGCACGCGCACGCGGCGCTCGGCGCGCCGGAGGAGGCGCTCGCGCACCGGCGCGCGGCGGAGCGGATCGGCGAGGAGACGGGGACCGGGGTCGTCCTCTGAGTCACGGCCGAGCCCTCACGGCCGGGGACGGCGGCACGGACGGAGCGGGCGGGCGGGCGGACCGCACGGACGGACCACGCGAACAGACCGCGCGGGCGGACCGTTGACCCCGGAACAACTGCTCCGGAAGTTGCGGCCACTTCTTCCGGTCGCCCGGCCGCCACCCGCCCGCCCGCCGGATCGCCGAGCTCAGCCCCCGTACGCGGCCCCCGCCGACCGGAAGTTCCGGCCGCACCGCCTCTGGTGCGACTACAGCCGGTCCAACAGCCGCCCTCCGTACCGTGATCCAGAACCCCCACACGACCGCCGCGATCCATGAGGTGACACGTTGCCACAGCTCACGGTCGACTTCGCCGGTGCCCGCCCCGCACGGTCGGGCCCCCTCTCGTTCGGTCACGCCAACATCGTCCGTGCGATCAGCATCGACGACGACCCCACGCGCCTGAACCTGGCCATGGTCTTCGGCGTCCCCGCCGACGGCGGCCCGGACCGGATCGCCGCCCAGCTGCGCACCCTGCTGGAGCGCCACGAGTCGCTGCGCACCACGTACGTCCTCACCACCCCGCCCACCCAGCGGGTCGCCGCCTGCGGCACGCTGGTGGTCGAGCTGGTCGAGTCGGACGGCGACCCCCTGGGGACGGCCGAGCGCACCGCCCGCCGGCTGCGCGCCCGCCCCTTCGACCTGGAGTCCGAACTCCCCTTCCGCGCCGCCGTGGTGACGGCGGAGGGCGTCCCGAGACAGCTCGTCTGGGTGGTCACCCACGCCGCCATGGACGTCGCCGCGTGCGAGGTGCTGCACGCCGAGTGGGCCGCGCTGTGCGCCGGCCGCGAGCTGCCGGAGCCGCCCGCGCTGGAGCCCGTCGACGTCGTCGGGCTGGAGCGCTCGGCGTCCGTCCAGCGGATCGGCGCGGGCGCCGTGCAGTACTGGGGCGCCCAGATCGGCCGGGTGCCGCAGGCCGTGTTCCCGCCGCCCACCGGCACCCCGGCCAAGACCGACTGGCTGCACCCCGGCCTCGCCGTCCGCTCCACGGCCGCCCCCGCCCAGCTGGCGGCCGTCGCCGAACGGACCGGCGCCAGCGCGTCCACGGTGGTGCTCGCGGCCCTCGCGGTGCTCGTCGGCCACCGCGCCGGGCACGGGACCGTCGCGGTGACCTCGCTCTCCGGCAACCGCGTCGTCCCCAAGCTGCGCGGCTTCTTCGGATCGCTCGCGCAGGACGCGCTGCTGCCGCTCGACCTCGACGGGCCGACCGGCTTCGACGACGTCGTCCGCCAGGTGCGGGCGGCCGGGCTGCCCGCGTACCGGCACAGCTGGTTCGACCCGACGGCGGTCTGGCGGGCCATCGAGGCGGCGAGCACCGAACGCGGCATCTCCTTCGCCCGTGACCTCGTCTTCAACGACATGAGCGCGCTGGCCGCCGCGGCCGGCTCCCCCGACGAGTCCGCGCGCGGCCGGCTGCCCGGCGTGTGGATCCCCGGCCACCAGGAGCCCGCCGTCCCGGAACCGGGGCTCGGCGGCAGCGTCGGGTGGGTGCCCCCCGAGGACGTGCCCTGCCGCTTCTTCGCGTGCCTGTACCGGCTCACCGGGGAGTTCGAGCTGACCCTGTGGCTCGACCCGCAGACCCTGGCCGACGCCGAGGCCGAGGAGTTCGGGCGCGCCCTGCTGCGCCTGTTCGCGGCCGCCGCCGAGGAGGACGTGGCGCTCAAGGAACTGCCCTCGCTCACCACGCTCGCGCCGGTCGAGCGCGGCCCCGGCTGGTACCTCAGCGACCGCTCCTGGGTGGAGCTCGCCGCCGTCCGGACGCTGCTCGCCGAGGTGCTGGCCGGTACGCCGCACCTCGTCACCGCCGAACCGGACGACGACCTCGGCCACCGACTGGTGTGCCACCTCCCCGGGCCGGCCGACCCGCGCGACGTCCAGCGGCGCGCGCTGGCCGCGCTCCCCGGGCGGGTCGGCGCCATCACCCCGCACCGCTACATGGTGCACGACGGCGCCCCCGAGCCGGCCCGCGCCGACGACCCGCGGGCCTGGGCCGGGCTCCCGGTGCTGTCCGACTCCTCCGGCCGCCCCGCGGAAGGCGACCTGACGTGAGCGCCACCGACACCAGCGCCGACGAGGCGAGTTCCACCGGCACGGGCGCCGAGGACGCCGGTGCTCCCGGCGCCGCCCTGTGGTCCGCCAACTTCCGCCGCTACTTCGGCGCCCGCACCGGCTCGCTGCTCGGCGACGCGATGCTGCCCGTGGCGCTGTCCGTCGGCGTCCTGGACAGCGGCTACGGCACCGCCGGGGTCGGCTACGCGCTGGGCGCCTGGATGGCGGCGCTCGCCATGGGCGTGCTGTTCGGCGGCGTGCTCGCCGACCGGTTCACCCCCCGCCGGATGATGGTCCTCGCCGACCTCGTGCGCCTGGGCATCCAGGGCGCGCTCGCCGTCGCGTTCGCCCTCGGCACGCCGTCGCTGGCCGCCATCGTCGCGCTGCAGTTCGCGAGCGGCCTGGCCACCGCGCTGTTCCAGCCCGGGGTGGCCGGACTCGTCCCGCAGGTCGCGCAGGACGTCCAGCGGGCCAACGGCGCGCTGCGGATCGCCGAGTCGCTGGCCGGGGTGGCCGGGCCCGCCCTGGCCGGGGTGCTCGTCAGCTTCTCCGGGCCGGCCGTGGTGTTCGCCATCTACGCCACCACGTACGGGATCAGCGCCGCCTGCCTGTTCGCGCTGCGGCTGCCGCCGCGCGCGGGCGAGCCGGCCGGGGAGTCGTTCCTGCGCCAACTGGTCGAGGGCTGGCAGGAGTTCCGGGCCCGCTCGTGGCTGTGGGGCGTCATCTCGGTCTTCCTGCTGTACGGGTGCTTCGTGGCCGGCCTGTCGCTGCCGGTCGGCACCGACCTCGTCGTCGCCGCCCACGGCTCCACGGTGCTCGGCACCGGCCTGGCCGCCATGGGCGTCGGCGGGCTGGTCGGCGGCGCCGTGGCGATGCGGCTGCGCCCGGCGCGGCCGCTCGCCTTCGGCACGATCGGGTGGGTGCTGTTCGCGCTGTACCCGCTGACGGCGGCGGTCCGGCCCGACGTGGTCGTGCTGTGCGTCGGCTGGGGCCTCGCCGGGGCCGGTCTGGCGCTGTGGTCGGTCCTGTGGGCGACCACCGTCCAGACGCAGATCCCGGGCGACCTGCTCAACCGGGTCTACGCGTACGACGTGGCCGGCTCGCTGCTGTCGATGGCCCTCGGCCGCGCGCTGGCCGGGCCGATCGCCCGCCTGACCGGGGAGCGGACGCTGATGTTCGCGTCCTTCGGCGTCGGGCTGGCCTGCAGTGCCGTCCTGCTCGCGGCACCGGCCGTCCGCAGGCTGCGCGCCGCCGAACCGGGCGGCGGACGACCGGACGAGGACTGAGTGGAGGCGATCATGGCACACGCGGCACCGACCGTACGGCAGGACTCCGCGAGACACCCCGGCGAGCCGGACCAGTTCGTGGTCTGGCTCTACGAACGGGCCCTCGGCCGACCGCACTTCACCCCCGCCGGGATCGCCGCCGAACTCGGCCTCCCGTTCCCCAGGGTCCTGCGGGCGCTCGACGAACTGCGCGAACTGCGCCTGGTGCGGCCGGCCGAGGACGGCGGGAGCCTGCTGGTCGCGGTCAGCCCGGACACCGCCCAGGTCGAGCTCCTGGTGCCGCTGGAGCGGGCGATCCACGACCAGCGGCGCCGGCTCGCCGGCTTCAAGGGCCAACTGCGCTCGTTCGCGGCCGCGTTCGACAAGCAGGCCAAGACCCGCACGGAGAGCGTGGTGATCACCGACGACCCGCAGGAGCTCCGGCTGCGGCTCCTCGACGCGGCCCAGCGTTGCACCGAGGAGTTGCTGGTCATGCAGCCCTGCGTGGCGCAGGAGACGGCCGAGCTGCGACTGGCCCGGCCGCTCGTGCTGGAGGCGCTGCAACGCGGCGTCCGGGCCCGGGTGCTCTACCCGCACACCGCCCGCGGCGACGCCGGGACGCGGGCCCACATCGGCGCGCTGATGGCGGTCGGCGGGCAGGCCCGCACCACCAAGGAGGTGCACGACCGCTTCCTGGTGTTCGACCGGCAGGTCGCGTTCATCCCGGCCGGCGAGGGCGACGCGATCGCCGTCGTGTACGACGGGGCGGTGGCGGCCTTCCTCGGCGGGCTGCACGAGCGCTACTGGGCCTCGGCCTTCGAGTTCGACTCCGCGGCCGGCGGCTACGCCGGGACGATCGAGGAGGTGAAGGCGACCATCCTCGAACTGCTGGCCTCCGGTGCCAAGGACGACGTGATCGCCCGGCGGGTGGCGATGTCGGACCGCACCTTCCGCCGCCACCTGGCCGCGATCATGCAGGACCTCTCCGCCACCAGCCGGTTCCAGGCCGGCGTGCTGGCGGCCCGGACCGGGCTGGTCGGCCCGACGCCGAGGAACGCCGCCTGAGCCGACGGGCCGCGCCGGTGCCCCGGCCGGGTGGGTCCACCGTGCTGCGCCCCCCGGCACCGGCACCCGGCGGGCGGGCAGCGGGACCCACCACCGACCCTCTCCGCACCACACCCGGCCCCGCTCCACCGAGGGGGAGCCGTCCGCTGCCCGGCCCGAGCCGCGGGGGGGGGGAGCGGGCCGTGGGGGTAGGCCTCAC
>NZ_JBHWGD010000094.1:0-5628 GCF_042733235.1 Kitasatospora sp. NPDC059722 | reverse complement strand
GCGCGCGCCCGCGCGCGCGCCCCCCCCCCGCGGGCGCGGGCGGGGCGGGCCCCGCCCCGCCGCCCCCCCCCCCCCCCCCCCCCGGGCCCCCGGCCCCGCGACAACCGGACGACCCTCCGATGAAAGGAAACCGATGTCCACCGCCCTTCAGCACCACCTGTTCGCGAGCGACGACGGCGGCAACGACCTGCCGTACGTCCTGTCGCTGCCGGACGGCTACGCCGACACGGCCGAGCCCTGGCCGCTGCTGCTGTTCCTGCACGGCGCCTCGGAGCGCGGCGAGGACCTGGCCGGCATCGCCGCGCACGGCCCGCTCAAGCGGATCGAGGCCGGCGCGGACCTGCCGTTCGTCGTCGTCGCGCCGCAGTGTCCCTCGTACAGCACCTGGGCGGCCGAACTGAGCGCGCTGGCCGCCCTGGTCCGGGAGGTGGCCGACGCCCACCGCGTGGATCCGGACCGGCTGTACGTCACCGGGCTCAGCATGGGCGGCACCGGGACGTGGGCGCTCACCGCCCGCTACCCGGGCCGGTTCGCGGCCGCGGTGCCGATCTGCGGCTCCTGGCTGCCGGAGGCCGCGCCGCGGATCGCCCACCTGCCGGTGTGGACCTTCCACGGCGCCGAGGACCGCAACATCCCGGTCTCGCACACCGAGAAGATCGTGGCCGCGCTGCGGGAGGCGGGCAATCCCGTCCGCTTCACCCGGTACCCGGACACCGGGCACGACTCGTGGACCAGGACGTACGACGACCCCGAGGTCTACGCCTGGCTGCTCGCGCAGTCCCGGTCGGCCTCCGGGGACCGGACCGGACGCGCGGACCCGCTCGGCTCGAACCCGCTCGGCGTGGACCCGGCGGCGCCGCTGGACGTGCTGGTCTTCGACGGCGGCTTCGGCGACGGCTACGTCCGGGACGCCGAGGAGCGCTACCGCACGGCGTTCCCGCACGCGGAGGTCGCGCACACCGCCGCCGCCGAGATCCGGCCGCTGCTGGAGCCGCGCCTCGCCGACGGGAGCCCGCCGGACCTCGTGGACAACACCGGCCCGGCCTCGGTGGCCACCGCCGAACTGGCCGCCGCGGGCCGGCTGACCGACCTGCGGCCGCTGCTGGCCGCACCGGCCTACGACGATCCCGGCCGGACCGTCGCCGACACGCTGATCCCGGCGGCGATCGCCAAGGGCCGGTTCGGCGGGGAGGAGGTCTGGGCGCTCAACCACGCGTACACGGTGTTCGGCCTCTGGTACTCCGAGTCGACGCTGGCGAAGCACGGTTGGGAGTACCCGCGGACCTGGGACGAGATGCTCGCGCTGTGCGAGGAGGCCAAGCGCGAGGGCATCGCGGGCTGGACGTTCCCCGGCAAGTACCCGTTCTACCTGCAGTGGACGCTGTACCCGTTCATCGCCAAGATCGGCGGCCCCGAGGTGCTGCGGGCCATCGACAACCTGGAGCCGAACGCCTGGCACCACGACGCCGTCCGGCAGGCCTTCGAGGCGTACCACGAACTCGCCGTCCGCGGACACCTGCTGGCGGGCACCGCGGACCTCGACCACCTCCAGGCGCAGACCGCGTGGACGGCCGGGAAGGCGCTGTTCATCCCGAACGGCTCCTGGGTGGAGAACGAGGCCAAGGACACCACGCCGCCCGGCTTCGACATGGCCGTGGCCCCGCCCCCCGGGCTCGGCGACACCGACCGGATGCCGTTCGGGACCATCTGGGCGGCGGCCGGCAGCGCGTTCGTCGTCCCGCGGGCCGCCCGCAACCCGCAGGGCGGCCAGGAGCTGCTGCGCGTCCTGCTCGGCCGCACGTCGGCACGGGAGTTCACCCGCCGGGTGTCCTCGCTGACGGTGGTCGGCGAGGCCGCGGACGACCTCGAACTGCCGCCCGGCCTCGCCTCGGCCCGCGACCTGCTCAAGGCCGCCGGCGAGCACATCGTCGCGCCCCGCACGGACTGGTACCAGGACCTCAACCGCGAGGTGATCGCCGGCTACATCGGCGAACTGACGACCGGCCGGCTGAAGCCCGCCGAGGCCGTCCGGCTGATCCAGCAGGCGGCGGACCGGACCGCCCAGGACGGTTCCGTCACGAAGTACCGGCACCCCTGAGCCGTCCGCTCCCCCTCTCGGGGATCCGGTCGCTGACCTAATTCGGCAGCCGGTTCCGGGCGTTGAGGAAGGTCTGCACCAATCCATAGCCTGGAGGCACACCACAAAGCCCCCGAGGCGAACGGAGACATCGCCCATGGTCAGCGATGTGATCGAGCGGAACGGCCGGTTCCAGGAAATCATGGACCGCCTCACCGTCAAGTCGATCGACGACTACTACAACCCCTACCGGCTCTTCGAATGGCCGGACCGACTCCCCGAGAACACCTGGTGGATGAGCCCCGAACTCACCACCACCCACGGCACCGAGCTCGCCGAACGGCTCACCCCCGAACAGCTCCACACCCTCTCCAAGCACGAGAGCATCAACTTCTACAGCCTCAACGTCCACGGCATCCGCGAACTCCTCACCGAGGTCGTCAACCGCATCCACACCGCCGGATTCGAGACGCCCTCCGAGTTCTTCCACCACTTCATCGGCGAAGAGAACGAACACATGTGGTTCTTCGCCGAGTTCTGCCTGCGCTACGGCAAGAAGATCTACCGCCAGCCCGCCGCCGGCACCGAAACCCCCACCCACGGCACGAAGACCGAAAGCCTCCTCGTCTTCACCCGCATCCTCATCTTCGAAGAACTCGTCGACCACTACAACGCCACCATGGCCACCGACGAGCGCCTCCACGACACCATCCGCGCCATCAACCGCATCCACCACCAGGACGAATCCCGCCACATCGCCTTCGGCCGCGAACTCGTCGACCTCCTCTACCAGGACCTCAAGCAGGACGCCACCGAACAGCAGCTCGACGACATCTCCACCTACCTGCGCCGCTACCTCACCCACAGCTTCGAATCCCTCTACCACCCCCAGGTCTACCGCGACGCCGGCCTCGACAAGCCCCACGAGGTCCGCCGACAGCTCCTGGAATCCCCCGCCCGCGCCGAAGCCGAACGACGCACCTTCCGCAAGACTGCCAAGTACCTGGAAAAGACGGGACTCATCCGATGAACCGCCTCACCGGCCACGACGGGCAACCCGCCCTCGCCATCCTCGGACCGCCCGCCACCCGCCTGCTCCAGGAACTCGACCAGACCTTCACCACCTGGGCCCGGGCCGCCGGCGCCCAACCCATCACCCCGCCCCCGCTCTACCCGGTCACCGACCTCGAGAAATTCGACGTCTACACCAACTTCCCCCACCTCGCCTGGACCGCCGCCCCCCTCGACCTCACCGGCGAACCCCGCAAACCCGCCGGCGGACGCTTCACCCCCGACGCCCTCGCCGACGCCCGCTACGGCCTGCCCCACGCCACCTGCTACGGCGCCTACCTCTACTACGAGGGCACCACCGTCCCCGACGACACCCTCGTCACCCTCGTCAACCGCTGCTTCCGCAGCGAGGACCACTACGACGGCCTGCGCCGCCTCGCCTCCTTCCAGATGCGCGAGATCGTCGCCATCGGCACCCACGAGCACACCCAGCAGGTCCTGCACCACTTCACCGACCGCATCCTCGCCTTCGCCGCCGCCCTCGGCCTCGACCTCGGCAAGGCCCCCGCGAGCGACCCCTTCTTCCAGAACGACGGCGCCCGCGCCCTCCTCCAGAAGCTCAACCCCGTCAAACACGAATTCCAGTACGGCGACCTCGCCATCGCCTCCGTCAACACCCACCGCAACTTCTTCGGCGAACGCTGCGACATCACCCTCACCACCGGCGAA
Organism: Kitasatospora sp. NPDC059722; assembly: GCF_042733235.1. Classification (NCBI taxonomy): domain Bacteria; kingdom Bacillati; phylum Actinomycetota; class Actinomycetes; order Kitasatosporales; family Streptomycetaceae; genus Kitasatospora; species Kitasatospora sp. NPDC059722. The sequence continues at coordinate 1,811 of NZ_JBHWGD010000094.1, read as the reverse complement.
CACGCCTACACCTCCTGCACCGCCTTCGGCCTCGAACGCTGGATCGCGGTCCTCACCGACCACTTCCACGGCGACCTCGACCAGGCCGCCGAAACCGTCCGCACCGCTCGAAAGGAACCGGCATGAGCGCCACCGGCATCGACAAGGTCCGCGACTGGATCCTCGGCCGCCACCCCGGCCGCACCGAACTCGCCCCCGACGTCAACATCATCGAGAGCCGCCTGGTCGACTCGCTCGCCTTCGTCGAGCTCGTCTACACCATCGAGGACGCGGCCGGCATCGAGATCGACTTCGACACCATCGACATCGAGGACTTCCAGTCCCTCGCCACCATCCAGAAGGCGTTCTTCGCCTGAGCCCGAGGAGGGACCACCCATGCACGCCGTTTCCTACACCGCCCAGTGGATGGCCGCCGCCCGCGCCCAGGAGTCCGAACGCGACGACGCCCTCTTCACCGACCCCCTCGCCCGCGACCTCGCCGCCCCCAAGGGCTTCGAACTGATCGAGCGCTACGCCGGAGGCGGCCTGCTGCCGTTCATCTCGATCCGCACCAGGTACCTGGACGACGCCATCCGCGACATCCTCGCCGAGGGCGGCATCCAGCAGGTCGTCCTCATCGCCGCCGGCATGGACACCCGCGCCTACCGCCTCGACTGGCCCGACGGCACCGAGCTCTACGAGGTCGACCACGGCCCCCTCATCACCGAGAAGCGCCGCCGCCTCGACGCCCTCGGCGCCGAACCCCGCACCGACCGCCGCGAGGTCTCCGCCGACCTCACCCAGGACTGGCTGCCCACCCTCGAAGCCGCCGGCTTCGACCGCACCCGCCCCACCCTGTGGATCGCCGAGGCCCTCACCTTCTTCCTCACCGACGAGCAGGCCGCGGGCTTCCTGCGGCTCCTCGCCTCGGCCTCCGCCCCCGGCAGCCGCCTCGCGTTCGACATCCTCGGCCGGGCCCTGCTGCGCAGTCCCTTCTCCAAGCCCTTCCTGGACACGCTCGCCGCCGACGGCACCCCGTGGATCTTCGGGACCGACGAGCCCGAGGAGTTCCTGACCGCCAACGGCTGGAAGGCCGTCGACGTCAGCGAGCCCGGCCAGCCCGGCGCCGGCCAGGGCCGCTGGCCCTACGACGTCCAGCCGCGCAACCGCCGCGGCGCCAACCGGCTCTGGCTCATCCGCGCCGAGATCGCCGCCTCGTGACGGGCCGCCGGGCCACCACCGGCGCGGACCCGGAGTAGCCGGCCGTGTGGATCGGGGTCGATCTGCTGCACATCGGCGAACTGGACCGGCTGCTCCGCCGGCCCTGGTTCCGGGCCTTCGTCTACGACGCGGCCGAGCTGGCCACCGCCGAGGCGTTCGGCCCCGAGCGGGCCCGGGAGTTCCTGGCCGGGCGGTTCGCCGCCAAGGAGGCGGTGCTGAAGGCCCTCGGCACCGGCTTCACGGGCGGCATCCGGCCGCGAGACGTCGCCGTCCTGCGCTCGGACGGCGGCGCCCCGGTGGTCCGGCTGTCCGGCGCCGCCGCCACCTGGGCGGCCGGCCTCGGCGTGGCCGGTGTCCAGGTGTCGATCACGCACAAGCGCGACCTCGTCCTCGCCGCGGCCCTCGCCCACCCGGGGGCCTGAACACCCCGGGCCCGCCGTCGAACTCCCGCCCACCGGACGGTACTTCCCCACCGCCGGCGGGCACCTCCCGCACCGCCGCCCGGCCCACCCTCCGGGCGGCGACGGGAGCTCGCCGGCGGGCCCGGGCTGACCGCGGCCGGGGGCGGGGAGGGGGCGAGCGGGCTGGGCGCGCCCGCGGCGGCGGGGGAG